>SLPW01000364.1 GCA_007131755.1 Myxococcales bacterium
TATTACTCAATGTGGTCGCCCCCCTGGCCCCGGCCCGGTCCCTGGCCCTGGCCCGATTTTGCTTCGCGTCGGCAAATCACGTTTGGGCAACCATTTCCCTCCGGAGGGAGGAGGAAAACCCTGAAACAACAACAACAAAGGGCGGGCCTAGGCGAGGGCCGGGGCCCGGGCCTGGGAACAACAACCGACGGAAACCGATCACACCACCCACCACCCACCACCCGCTTCTAATACCCATTACCCGCCGTATTGCATTGTCCGCCTCCGCCTACTAGGCTGCGCGCCCCGACGGGCGCTGCCCGTCGATCATGAGACCGAAAAACGTCGACTCTTACGGAGGCATCATGTCCGAACAACCGCAGTGCTGGCCGTACCGCGAGGCAAACGCCGTCATCGATCATCTCGAACGCGCGCAGTCCAAAGACGGGAAATCGGCCGACGAACCGGTGATCTTCGAGACCGGCTTCGGGCCCAGCGGTTTGCCCCATATCGGCACCTTCTCCGAGGTCGCCCGTACGAGCTGGGTTCGACGAGCCTATGAGCGCCTCAGCGACCGACCCACCCGGCTCATCGCGTTCAGCGACGATATGGACGGCCTCAGAAAGGTCCCCGAAAATATCCCCAACGCCGATATGGTGGCCCAGCACCTCGGAAAGCCCCTTTGCGATATCCCCGATCCCTTCGGAGAAGAGGACAGCTTTTCGGGCTATATGAACGCCCAGCTTCGCCGCTTTCTGGACTCCTTTGGATTCGACTACGAATTCGTCTCTTCCAAGGACAAATACCGTGGCGGCCACTTTAACGAGGGGCTGCTGCGCATTTTGGAGTGCTACGACGAGGTGCGCGGCGTCATCGCCCCCACCCTGCGAAAGCATATCCGCGAGGATTGGAGCCCCTTCTTTCCGATCTGCGAGAATTGCGGCAAGGTCAACAACACCCGGGTCACCGACATCCACCCCGAAGACGGCGCCGTCTCCTATGTCTGCGACCAATCCTTTCGCGGCGCCGAGGCCTGCGGCCACTCCGGCACCGTCACCGTCACAGACGGCAACGTCAAGGTGGGCTGGAAGGTGGACTGGGCTCTTCGCTGGTACGTGCTCGGCGTGGACTACGAGATGTACGGAAAAGACCTCATCGAGTCCGCCGAGCTATCGGCCGACGTCGTCCGCGCTCTCGGCGGCGAGCCCCCGGCAGGGATGTTCTACGAGATGTTTTTGGACGAAAACGGAGCCAAGATCTCCAAGAGCAAGGGCACGGGCCTGTCCATCGACGACTGGCTCCAATACGGACCCCTGGAGAGCCTGGCCTGGTTTATCTTCAAGCGCCCCGAGAAGGCGAAAAAGCTCTTCTTCGAGGTCATCCCCCGCTCCACGGACCAGTATCTGGAGGCCCTCTCCGAATACGGCTCCGCCGCAGAAGGTGAGAAGATCGACAGCCCCGTCCACTTCATCGATGCCCAGCGCATCGACGCCGGCGAAGACGTCTCCTATGACAGCGGCATCTCCTACTCCATGCTCCTCAACCTCGTCGGCGTTTTGAATACGGACGACCGCGACATCATCTGGGAGTACCTGTGCCGCTATGACGAAGACGCCGAAGAGGATCGAGACGCCATCGATCCCCTCATCGACTGCGCCCTGCAATATTTCCGAGATTTTATCCTCCCCACACGGGAGTACCGACTGCCCGACGAAGAGGTGATGGTCGGCGTCGACCAGCTTCGCCAATTCTTACGCGACTACGAAGGCGACGATCCAGAGGAGCTCCAGAGCGCGGCCTACCGCGCAGGAAAGGACAACGACATCAGCCTCGGAAAGTGGTTCAAGTCCATGTACCGCCTGCTTCTCGGTCAGGATCGAGGCCCTCGATTGGGCACCTTTATCCACCTCTACGGCGTCGACGAAACCCTACAACTCATCGAAGAACGCCTCGCCGAAGCAGACGGGAAGGATTGATGACTCTACGCTGTTGTCTGACTGTCAGAACGACCCTTGAGGCACAGAAATGACTGAGCAACACACGAAAACAGAGGAAAATCTCATCGATCTCGAGCACCACCGAGGCGACACAACCCCCTTCGATCGCCTCCCCAGCGCGCTTCCGCCCGATGCTGATCCCATCGAGCAGGTCGACTCTCTTCTCGATCGACCCGACGCCGAAGAGCATATCAAGAGTCTCAACCCTCACTCCCTCTTTCGCCTCGTCAAGCGCGCCGGTCTCGATCAGGGTGTCGACCTCATCCCCTACGCCAGCCCCGCCCAGGTCCAGATCTTCTTTGATCTGGACTGCTGGAAGAAAGACCGCATCGATCCCCAGCGCATGGCCACCTGGCTCGCCGTCATCGTCGCCGACGCTGACGACGAACACTTCCACCGCGTTCTTCGCGACACGGATCCGGAAGTCACGGCTCTGTTCTTCAAGAAGAATTTCGTCGCCGTAGAGGTCATCGAAGACGATGAGATCCCCCAGGGCATGCCCGACAACGTCGAGCTGAGCCCGGACAACGCCTATGCCCTGGTCTATCCCGAAGATGACGATATGGCCGCCCTCTTGAGGGCCCTCGTCGACCGACTCTACCAGGTCGACCAGGGGCTGGCCTGGGCACTCTTCGAGGCCGTGCGCTGGGAGTTGACCTCCGATATGGAGGAGAGAGCTTACCGCTTTCGCACCAGTCGTCTCGAGGAATACGGCTTCGTCGAGCGCACGGAAGCTCTCGAGGTCTACGCCACAATTAGCCCCGTCGCATTCCGACGGCGCTGGGAGACCGGGCAGATTCAGGACAAGCCCCTGCTCTCCCCTCCAAAAACCCTGGAGGTGCCGGCCGTCCTCGCCGACAACGTAGATGAGGAATTCTTCTTCTTCACCATCCTCGACTCCATCACCGACGACGAAGACCTGCGGCGCCTAAGCGCCGAACTCCTCACCTTGACCAACCGCGCCATGGTGGCCGACGGCATCGAGCCCGGCGAGATCGAGACCGGACGCGAAGTGGTCCGACGCACGACGGGTTATCTGAGTCTGGGCCTCGAATTCGTCTCCCGCACCGACGAAGAGGCGGCCCGACGAGCCCTGCGTACTCTCGGGCTTCGCTCACTATTTCAGATCGGCTATTCCACGGCCATCAATCTCCAAAAGAAGGTCCGCGAATTAGAAGATAGGCCTACCCTGTCGCTCATCGAGGGGCTGCCCTATTCTCTGCTCAACCCCGACGAGGCGGCCCTCTTCGAAGGGCTGGCCGACGTGCGCCCCACCTTCGCCCGTGATCGTGAGAGCTTCGAGCTCTTTTGCACCCAGGAACAGATCGACCTCGCTGCATTGCGCATCGGACTTGTGGCCTTCAAGCAATTGTGGCTCTTCGGTGTCACCAATCACAGCGTCGAGGAATTGGCGAATATGGTCTACGAAGGGGTCTTGCTCAACGAACCGGACACGGTGAGCTTCGACACCTTCTTCGCCACCGCTCTTCTGACGCAGATCCTCGACGACAACCCGGCCATCCGCGGGCTGACGACGACGGAACTACGCGCCGTCCCCAACGTTCTGCGCGACCGGCCCTGGAGCGACGACCCGCTGGGATATTTCGAGCCCGTCATCGGTCCCATGCTCGTCGAATTGCCGCCCGAGACCACGGGGCTGGCCACCCGATGGCTGCGACAGACTCTGGACTGGCTCATCGACGAACTGGCGCCGGTCACAGGATTCGATGGCCCCGAGCCCTATCTTGAACTTCTGCTCGTCGCTCATCCCGCCACCGGATGAGCGAACCTCTCTGCTCTCTCCATTCCACCGTAGAAAAAGCGAAAGCCCCGAAAATTCCGGGGCTTTCGACGCTCATCATTTCATTCGACCCGATGGCCAATCAGGAGTCGGGCCAACATCTGGCGGCCGTATATCCACATTCATTGACGGCCTGCGTGACCAGCCAATCTCTCGAGGCCTCATCCGTCCACTCTCTCCAACTGGATGTCCCCAGATTCCCCCCCTGCTCGCCCATCCATTGCTCCCAGTCCTGGAAGTCCCAGTCGAAGATTCGATCCACCACCCAGGCCTCGCGCTCTTCCGGCGGCACCTGTGCCAGGTTGGCGTCGAAATAGTCCTCCCAGATTGACATATCCCACCCCGGGCTATCGGGATCGCCAAACCAGTCCTGCCAGTCGCCTCGATCCCACCCCAACATATCCGAATCGATCCAGTCCACGCTGCACATATCGACGGGATAGTAGATGACGTTCGTCTCCACCTCTCTTCCTCCCAGCGTTTCCCCGAACAACTGAATCTCCGCCACGAAGGTGTGGCGATTTCCGGGAATGCTGTTGAGATAATCCTCCAACAAGCTTCGCTCAAAGGGATTGTTGATGAGAGGGATTGCCAGAGTCGCTACACCTCCTCCCGATTGCACGAGCATACTGGTCAATCGCTCATACTCCACGGCGTACCCGTCGTAGAAGGGGACCTCCGAATCATCGACGCCCACGAAGGTATTGTCGAAGGTCGGAAAACCCACATAGGCCGATTGAACCAGGATGTCGCTCTTGTCCAACTCCATATTCGAAAAGCCCCCGCCGTCTCCTCCGCTGACCCCTCCCACGGTTCGGCCGTCGTAGAGGCGGTTTTCGAAGATCGCCTGGAAGCTATATCTGTCTCGAACGGCTCCCGAATACGTTCCCTGGACCAGGGGCTGACCGACCAGGGCCAACTCCGTCAGGTTGACATAGCCCTCCGCCCAGATATCGGGCTCATCAAATTCCCTGGGAAATTCGCAGGTCGCTCGCTCCTGAAAAGCCCCTGTGAACTCTCCGTCGTCGTCCATCTCACCGACGAGTTCCACGCTTCCCTCGCCGACGAGACTGCCGTACATGACGAAGGACGCCTCTTCCTCGACGCAACCGGCCAGGGCCATTGCCAGGACGGTTGTTCCCACGAGTCCTGTCTTCCATTTCTTAACCATCTTCTCCTCCAGTAACCGCAGTGGTACTCCGGTCATACCAATGACGCCTCGCAGCGACCTCGCCAACTCTTCGGGCTTCGCTCACCTTCTCTTCTTCTTCTTGTGCTCCACGCAGACGTGTTGGCTCGATACCTCATTCTACCAGTCTCCTCTTCGTTATTCACGCTCATCATTCCTCCGAAGCACCGCGAACTGACGGCACCTGTCCTCCCATCACACCTGACGACATCACACCCAGCGCTTCCGCCCGGTTGACGATGCGGGGAGTGATGAAGATGAGCAACTCGGAGCGATTCTCCGTCTTCGATCGGCTCCGGAACAAGAAGCCCAGGATGGGAAGCCGGTGGAAAAAGGGCACGGCCGACATGCTGTGACCGGTGTTCTCCGTATAGATTCCACCGATGACGGTGGTGTCACCGTCGGCGACCAGAAGCTCCGTCTCCGCCTGGTTCTGAATGATCGTCGGGTCGCCTCGGGCTCCCGTATTCTGGAAGTCCGGCTCGTTCTTCGTGGCCTCAATGGCCATACGGACGTTGCCGTCGGGCGTGACGTGGGGCGTCACCGTCAACTCCAGGGTGGCGTCGACGAAGATCGTCTGCACACCGGCGGCGCTGACCACGCTGATGGGGATGCTCGTACCCTGCGAGATGGTGGCCTCTCGATTGTCGAGGGTCAAAATCCTGGGCGAACTGACGATGCGGGCGTATCCGGCATCCTCCATGGCCGACAGGCGCATATTGAGGTTCACCGATCCGCCGACGCTTCCCATGGTCAGACCCAGCGCACCACCCTGGCCAGTACCGGCGGCTGCCGGAAGGTTGACCGCATAATTCGGGTTCTCCGAGGTACCTTCCACCGGCGCTTCTCCGTCGGTGGCACCACCGGAGAGTCCAAAGACGTTGGGGAAGATCAATCCCGTGGGATTGCCCGCTCCCTGGCTACGGGAGAAGTCACCACCCCACTGGATGCCGATCTCTCGCTCGAAGGCCTCGTTCGTCTCCACGATGCGGGCCTCGATCAACACCTGTGGCACCTGGGCGTCCAGGGTTTCGATGAGCATTCGGATCGCCTGCAGATTATCAGCCAGGTCGGTGATGATCAGGGTATTGGTGCGGTCGTCGACGGAGACGCTTCCCCGCTGACTGAGCAATCCGTCCACCTGAGCCGTCAAATCCGAGGCCGATGCGTAATTGACGGGAAGCAAAAACACCTCCAGGGGCTCCAACTCCTGGGCTCGTGCCCGGGCTTCGGCCCGCGCCGCCTCCTCATCTGCCAGCACCGACTGCGGTGCGACGCGGATCACGTTGCCCCGCACCTCGAATCCCAACTGCAGAGATTGCAGGATGGTCAAAAACGCCTCGTCCAGCGGAACCCGCTGAAGTTTCATCGTCACGTGGCCCGATACATCGTCGCCGGCAATGATATTGACGTTGGCATGTTCGGAGACGAGCCGAAGGACGTTGGCGATATCTGCATTGCGAAGATCGATGGTCAACGGCTGCGATCCTATCCCGGGTACGGTGTGGACCTCCGTGGGATTGACCACCACTCGCGGGTAGTGCGGCGGCGCCGAGGTGACGCTTTCGCCCTCACTGGGACGCTGCGCTTTCTGCGCCGGCTGTTCGTCCATCGCTGTGCGCTGCCCTCCCTGCTCTCTCGCCACCTGGGGCGCAAATTCCCAGATGACCTGATTTCCGTCCTGGCGAATCATCTCGGAGCTGTCGCCACCGAGTTCGGCTTCCATGCGAACCGTGCCGTCTTCCTCTTTGTAGCTGGAGACGAAGCGCACCGCTCCGCCTTCGACATCGTTGGCCAGCGTGCGCTCCAACTCCGTGGGCAACTCCACATCGTTGAGAATCATGACGGCCCGACCGTTCTCTCGCATCGGCCGCGTCTGGAAATTTCCGGGCCGATCCAGGTCGACCACAATCTGAGAGCGGCCGAATTCATCGGTCTCCAGGCGCACGGCACGAATCGTATTCTCATCATCCGGATCGAAGGGGATCGCCCGGGCGTTGGGTGCGTCGGGATGAATCTGGCGCGCCTTTTTCTTGAGCTCTTCGATCTCGGCGTCACGCTCGGCCAGAGCCTGCGTCAGCTCTTCGCGCTCTCGCTCCACCCCTTCCAACTCCTCCTGGCGCTGCTGATGGCGCTTTTGCCACAGCTCGCGCTCCTGTGCCAACTCCTCGCTCTTGCGTTGGGCCCTCTCCAATTCGCGCTGGCCTTCACCGTGCATCCGCTGCCATTTCTGACGTTCTTCTTCCAGCTCTCGCGCCTGTTGCTGAGCAGATTGCAATTCCTGCTGGCGCTCCTGTTGAAGTTGTTGCCATCGCTGTTGCTCCGCCGCTACCTCTTCGGCCGTGCTCTCCTGCCCCTGGGCCCGCGCCTGCGCCAACTCCTCTTCCAATTGCGCCGCCCGCCTTTGCGCTTCCTCGAATTTCTGACGCTGAAGGGCGATTCGCTGCTCCGCTCCGTCCACGTCTTGATCCATTTCTTGGAGGCGCTGCTCCAGCTCTTCTACTTTCTGGTGGGCTTGACGCTCACTTTGCCGGGCCTGTTCGGCCTGCTGGCGCGCCTGTTCGGCCCGCGCCTCCGCCTCTTCGGCCTGCTCTCGGGCCGCTTCGTAACGCGCTCGTTCCTGGTCGCGTTCGGCCTCCAACTGCGCCAGCGAATTCTGCATCTTGTCTACGTGCTGTTGGCGCTCGTCGAGTTGGTGGCGCGCCTTCTCCAATTCCTGACTCTGGGCGGCAATGGAGGCCTCCAATTCTTGACGCTCCTCGCCGGCGGCCTCCTGTCGCTGTCGTTCCATCTGCTCCAGGCGTTTCTGGGCCTGCTCCAGCTGACGGTGCGTCGTCTCCAATTCACCGACTGCTCGCTCGTAGTCTTGCTGGCGCTGCGAGACTTGTTCTTCGTAGCGCTGCTCCGTTTTGCGCAGTCGCTGGCGAGCTTCCTCCAATTCTTCCTGGCTATGAGCCGCCACGGCATCCGGTGCTGCTTTGCGGGCGTCGCCGTCGACGTAGACCACCACCTCCTTGCCTTCCATACGCACGTCGTAGTGGGCTGGCTGTTCAAACCCCACCACCAATCTCGTCGTCTCCTGGAAGCCGTCCTCGAACTCCACCACCCCCACCTGGGAGATGACACCGTTGTAGACGTCCTGGCTCAACTCCCCGTCGGCGAGCTTGCTATTGGACAGGTCCACGAACAGTCGCGGTGGATCGTCGAGCTTGAACACCGAGAACGTCGCCACTTCCGTTCCCCGGATGTGGATATACGTCCCGTCGTCCTTCTCCTTGACCGTTAGGGCCTCAACGGAATTGAGCGATCCTTCCGTTTCGCTCGACCCTGGCGCCTGAGCCAACGCTGGGGTACTCCACAAAAGTGCAGCACACACCATCCACACGGCTAACTTCCATCTCATAACATGACTCCTGCGTCTCGCAGCGTATGGGCAATCGCTCATCGCCTGCCCGTTCCGTTGACCACCGGCTCTGAAGCCGGCGCCACGCCTCTCAGCGCCTTTACCACTTTCCAAATTCCAATCCATCAGTCCTGCCCCGGTGGTGCCAATTGTGGCAGTTCATCATCCGTCGGCAACTCTCCGTCGCGTTGCAACTCTCTTCCCAACTCTTCCTGCTCTTCCGGCGGCACGCCGAGCATCTCCAGCACCGCTCGTGTCTCTTCGGCCAGCGTATCCTCATCGGTCGGCGGGCGCAGTCGCACCTCGCTAAGTGCCACCGTCTCCACCCCGGCATCTCCCCGGTCTACATCGACCTCTGCCGGATTCTCGAGATCTCCCGAACGGATGCTCGACACCCTTCCCCCTGTCTCAGGCGTGCCCAACTCCATGCCCACCAGCGCGAAGTGCCCATCGCCGGAGGGATCGATGAACATCGCCCGCGGTGTGGCCGTCTCGCTGATGACTGCCACCAACTCGTAGGCCCCCAGCGGATAACGGGTCAACGGATCCTGGCGCCGTTCGGCGTCGTCGTCGACCACTTCGTCTTCGAAGTCAATTCCCAGCACCGACAGATCGGGACGAAAGGGGTTTCGGGGAAACTCCGGCTCCGGCCGGCTATAATCTTCTCTGGAATCTCGCAGCGTGCGCACATCTTCTGCGCTCACGTTCAGTTCCAATTGCGGGGCTTCCACCCTCGTCGGCGGCGGCGCGTCCACTCCGTCCGGACACCCCCACAACAGGGGGACCACCAGGGCCAGGACCATCACTGTGGCAAACCACCTCCTCCCCGTATGGGTGGCCGCATTTTCTTGTACGGTGCTATCGATCTTCATTTCGCAGCTCGTCGTCTGGTCCATCCATCAACATCTCTCCTATGCCCGTAACCTCAGCGCTTCCATCAATTAAGGGCATGGTACGTCGTCGCCGTCGTCGTCACTTCCAGCACTCCCTCTTCTTCCAGATACCCACCCTGACGCTGCATATTCACGTCGCTGAAGGTGATGATCCGGTTCATATCGCCCACGGCGAAGAAAAACTCTGCGATCTGGTTGTACGTGCCCTCCAACTCCATTCGCACCGGCGTCGCCACCAGATCGTCGTCGTCCTCCGGGGTCTGACGCTGCAGCCGCTCGATCCTCAACTGCGCCGACTTGGCGTGACTGTTGAGCTGCTCCAGCACGTCCACCACGTCTTCCGTCAACGCCTGGTGCATATCGCTCAGCTCCGCCTCCACTCGGCCCAACTCCTGCTCCATCTCATCGATCCCCTCGCTCTTGACCCTCAGCTGCTCCGTTTGCTGGTCCAGAGACTGAAGTTCGCCGTTGAGTTCGTCGATCTCGTTGATCATCGGCGAGTGCAGGCCCATAAAATAGCCCGCAGAGATGGCGGCCATGGCCAGAAACAACACCAGCGTCTTCTGGGTCAGGGGTACGGCGTTGAAGCGATCGATCAATTCATTCATTCTCTAGGCCCTCCGAGCCTTACGAATCCTGTTCGTCATCGGAGTCGAATCCGCTATAATCAAACTCTCCGTACATGTGGAACGACACCAGTCCGTGATCGCCGGTCTGGGAGATATGATCGAGCTCCACGTTGCGAAAATAGTTGGCGTTCGTCATGCGCTGCAGAAATTGAGCCACGTCGTCCGTATCCGCCGCATATCCGTCCAGAACGAATCTGTTGTCTTCCGACTCTTGAAAGCTGTCCAGCCACACCCGGCGCGGCTCCCAGTCCGGATCCCATCCCCTTCGCTCCGCTACCCTTCGCTCTGCCGCCCCCACCGCCGGGGTCAGCATCAACTGCAGCTCATCGAGCATGGGCACCGGTCCCACACGGCGATCCTCCAGGGAGGCCAAAATATCGTATTGGGCCTGCAGCCTTCGGGCCTCTTCTTGAAGCCGATCCAACTCCTCGGTCTGCTTCTCCAACTCCGCCACCTCTTCTTCCGACTCGCTGACCTGCGTGCGAAGCTGGTCGCGGTCGACGGCGAAGTAGAAATAGGTCACCGTCAACAGGATGACCTGAAAGACGATCACTCCGAAGAACAACAGCAGCTGGACGAGTCCCCGCGAGCGGCGCCGAGCTTTACGTACCGGTAGTAAATTGACGCGAATCATCGTTCGTTGGTCCTCCGCAAGGCCAATCCCACGCTGATCCCCGCAATGGGTGACCAGTTCTGGATACGTTCCGGGGGAAACTGGCGTTCGTCGTAATCAATGCTTCGAAAGGGATTGATGACTTCCGTCTTCACCCCGCTGATGCGCTCGATGGTCCGCACCAACGACGGGATCGCCGCCGTCCCTCCCGACACGGCGATCTTGTCGATCCCTTCTTCCGCTGCCGTGGCGGCGTAAAAATCAAGGGAGCGTTGAATCTCCTGAGCCATGTCTTCCGCTTTGTCCTGGATGATGCTCTCCACCTCCTGGGGGAGCACTTCGTCGGAGGCCATTCCCGGTCCTCCGCCCAGCTTGTACAGCTCCGCTTCTTCGTAGGTGATGTTGAGCTGGCGCTGAATCTCCTCCGTGATATCACTTCCTCCCAGCGACAGATCGCGGGTAAACATCGTCACCCCTTCGGTGACCACGTTCATCGTCACCACCGAGTTGCCCACATCTACCAACACCACCGTCTCTCCGCGGTGAAAGCCGTAGTTGACCTCGTACATATTTTGTAACGCGAAGGCGTCCACATCCACAACCACAGGCTCCAGACCCACGTCGTGACAGACCGTGACGTAATCGTTGATCATCTCCTTCTTCGCCGCCACCAGGGCCACGTCCATCTGCCCCTGCTCCGTCTTCGGCGCCACCACCTCGAAGCCGATAAACACATCCTGAATATCGAAGGGGATGTGCTGCTCCGCCTCCCATTGGATGGACTCTTCCAACTCTTCCTGAGTCATCAAGGGCAATCGGATCTTCTTGACGATCACCGTATTGCCGGACACGCTCAAGGCTGTGGCCTTCGCCTTCTTTAGCACCTTATTTCGCTCCACCACCTGGTGGATCGCCTCCGCCACGGCCGTGGAGTTCATCAGCACTCCGTCTACGATCGTCTCCGGCGGAAGCTTCGCGTGATCGAAGGCCTCCAGGCGCAATCCTCCCTTCGTACTCTTTAGAGCCGTCACTTTGACACCGCTGGATCCAATGTCGAGGCCTATACAATTGCCTCTCCTTGTCATCGCGAAGGCCATGTGGCGTCTCCTTAACTACTATCTATGGTCTCGAAAAAAGCTCAGCCCATGGTGGCACGGTTGCAAAATCAGTGTCAACAATTCCGTGCGCTCCAGAGGCCACCTCTGTATTTTTTTCCCGGGACTTTCCCGGTCATCGACAGCTTTATTCCTGCCTCGCTGTTAACGATTGTACCCCAGTTTGCGACATGCCAAAGTTTTTTCTGAAGGTTTTTCTCCTCCCTTCTCACCGGCCTCATTCTGGGCTCACCGCCGGGCTCCGATACACCCCGACGCAAGCCCTGATCGGCATGTCGACGACAACGGATGACGGGCGTCCACATCGAAGTCCTCCCTGCCCGTCGGCACCGATCGCCTTCGCCTTTTTTTTACATCCCTTTGCTTTTTCCTTCAATTACGCCTTGCACTCCCGCCGATCATGCCTAGACTTCCGCCGAGGAGTGGCTTCCCTTCATCGGTCGTCTGCCACCGAAGGGGTTTTCAGAAAGGCCCTCCTCATCTCCCGTCGATTGGAGAACTTGCTTTACGGTGCTTACTTTTCCCTGTATCCCAGACCTATTCGGTACCGTTTCGGCTCTGTCAACGCCGTCCCGGCTTCGCCCGCGACGTCATCCTCTTGCAATATGGGTATTGCCATGAGTCCCGAACAACTCGAGGAATTTCGCCAGCTTCTGACCGACGAGAAAAAGACCCTCATCGAAAAAGCGGCTCATACCATCGAAAACGAAATCGAATTGTCCAAAGATGACATGGCCGACGAAGCCGATCTGGCCAGCGCATTGACCGGCCAGAGCTTGAGCCTGAGGCTGCGCGGTCGCGAGCGCTCGTTGATGGACAAGATCGACCTCGCCCTGCAGCGCATCGACGACGGAGAATTCGGTGAATGCGTCGTCTGCGGCGAAGACATCACCGTCAAAAGGCTGCGCGCACGACCGGTCACCACCATGTGCATCTCCTGCAAAGAAGAGCAGGAACGCCGTGAGCGCCTGTACTCCGACTGAGGCCTGCTGCCCTCACCGAAGGCCTCACCACGTCACTTTTCCATCGGCCTCGAAATCCATGAGCAACGAATCGCTGTATCTATACGACGCCAAGACCACCGAGCAATCCGGCACCGCCCAACGATCGGGCCTCGACATCTACTTCCCCCCTCACGTCGCCGGCTGGACGGATGTCCTCGACTGCCGTGAAGAGCCCTATACCGAGCAGTCCATCGCCGAAAATTGCGCCTACGCAAAACGGGTCAACAAGAAGTATATCCTGGTCCACGAATCGCAGATCGCCCAGGAGACCCCTCCGGTGGAGTCGGAATAACTCCGCCTGCCTTGTGACGACTTCTCTGTGGGGGATCGATAGGAGCTCGCCTTTTCCTTCTTCCCTTTCGGCCGTTATAATAGGCTGTCGATTCGCGCCTAGATACGAGGCCGCTCATGGAAGTCCAGTGGAACGATCATAATCTGAAGGTCAGCGGAGACTGGTCCTTCCGATGGCTCTTCTTGGCCCCGGATTATGAGTTGTGGCTCGACGACGAACTCCTGGACCGCCAGAGTGGTCCGCGCCTTCGCCCGCGCCTCGAGGCCGTATACGAAGACGAACAGGGAACGCGCCATCATATCGAGGCCGAACTATTGTCCGTCATCGGCTTTCGACCCCATTGTGAGCTTTCGGTGGAGGGAAAACTGCTGGCCTCCGACAACGTCCGCGTACAGAACTTCCTCAATCCCTTTCTGGTGCTGTTCATTCTCGCCGCCGTGGCCGTCATGTTCTACGTCGGGCCCGACGTCATCGAACACTACGTTCCCTTTTGACGGATCATTCACAGCACGACCAGATTGTCCCGGTGCACCGCTTCGTCCAGGATCTTGAATCCCAGAATGGCTTCGATCTTCGACGAATGTTCCCCCGCCACGGCGCGAAGATCCTCGGCGCTGTAGACGCTCAGGCCTCGTCCGAAGCTGACTCCCTTTTCGTCCACCAATTCCACCACCTCTCCTTCATCGAACCCGCCGCGGACCTCCAGGATCCCCGAGGGAAGTAAGCTTGCCCCTTTTTCGCGAATCGCCCTTCGAGCCCCGGCATCACAGACGACCTCCCCGAGGGCCATCGCTCCTCCTCCGAGCCAGACCTTTCGCCCCGCCACAGCGGCCTCCTCACCGGGTACGAAGACCGTGCCCACCGACTCTCCCCGGCAGATCTCTTTCAACACGCCGGGGCGCTTGCCAGGGGCGATCACCGTGATCACTCCCGACCGCGCCGCGCTTCGTGCCGCCCGAACCTTCGAGATCATCCCCCCTGTGCCGACGTGACTGTCCGACGGACCGGCCCACTCGTCGATTCTCGGATCATCGACATCGATGGCATCTACCTTCTGCCCGTAGACGCGCTCCCCGCTTTCGGCCTTCTCCACTTTCTTCAACCCCTCTACGTCGGACAACAACACCAACGTATCAGCCCCCACCAGTCCCGCCGTCATCGCCGCCAACTCGTCGTTGTCCCCGAAGCGAAGTTCCTCCGTGGCTACCGTGTCGTTTTCGTTGATCACCGGCACCGCTCCCAGCGCCTCCAGCCGCTGCAGCGTGCGCCGGGCGTTGAGATACCGGCTGCGATCGGAGAGGTCGCCCCGGGAAAATAGAATCTGCGCCACCTTGCGCTGGTAGTGTAGAAACTCCGCCTCGTACATCTGCATCAATCGCGACTGCCCCATCGCCGCCAGCGCCTGAAGCCGGGGGATTTCACGACCCCGATCTTTTCCCTCACCCACCCACTGTCTGCCCATCGCTACCGCCCCCGAAGACACCACCGTCACCTTCCAGCCCCGACGCATCAATTCGTCTATCCCCTCCACCAGCGAGGCAAAGGCGGGCCGATCGACACGGCCGTCGTCGTCCTTAAAGAAGATGGCGCTTCCGATCTTGATGACCGCTCGCTCTGTCTTCACCACTGTCTGTCTCACCGCCTGGGTCATCCTCTTTCCTCACTCTTCAAAGCTGTCTACGGGCTCGACAATCTGATCGTCCATCCATCTCACCAGCGTCTCGCCAACTCGAAGTCGGTCGCGCTCTCGCTCCATGGGCACTGTCTTCTCCACCGGCGGCGATTGCACCTTCGTCGGTCCCTCGCTGTGACACTCTCGCAAGCCGATCTTCATCACTCCGCCGCCTCGCAATTGATGGGTAGCCCGAAGTTGTCGACATCTCTCCCGATCATCTTCACTGACCAGGACCTCCACGTCTTGCACGCTCGTCCTGGCCTCGAAGAGCGATTCCCACGCCTCAGATGCCTCGCCAGGCTGCAAGGGGCCACACCAAACCTTCTCATCCCCTGGACGCCACAAACGACTTTCCCTTTCTGCTTCTTCGGTCTTACTCCACTTCGACGAATGAAGTCGAATCAACGCCGGAAACCGACTTCCAAACTCCTCCTTCCAGAATCGCTGCGCCTCACTTGCCGCTCCGTATTCGGCCACCACCTTCGGTCCCAGCCACTCCCGAAACCCATGCTCATCGAAAGTTACCCTGTGCACACGCTGGGAGGCCAATTCCTCGACTTCGCGAAACCGCGCCTGCACTTCGATGGACCACCTACCCTCTTCATCTCTCTTCCAGGTTCCCTCCTCGCGCCATCGGCGCGGTCCTCCGCGGCCCGACGACACCTCGATATCTAAGCTGAACGTCAATGAAAATGGCTCGTCCAACCTCCATCCGATCTCACAGGGCCCGGTCTTTCTTCGTTGCTTCGCAAACGCCACCTGCGCCGCTGTCTGCCTCACCTCCAGGGCGCGCAGAGTTCCCACCTTCCCCGGACGCTTCGGATCTTCGCGCAGCCACTCGTCGGCCCGATCCAATAGATCGTCCTGACACCCCGAGCATCCTCCGAGAGCCGGCACCAACAACCACAGCAACGCCACCAAGGCCGTCCCCCTTCGAAGTCCTCCAACTGTCATCTCTTCGTCGCTCCCGAACCACCAGACGTTGCGCTCCCAAAAGCTACCCCGCCTCCGACCCTACAACAACCGAATTATCACCATCCGCAAGCCCCTTTCTGTCCTCTACCCCCCAACTTCTGCCTTCTGTCCCCTACCCCCCCGGCTTCTGCCCTCCGTAAAAAGGGCCACCCTCCTCCCGGAGAGCGGCCCTCTTTACTTCCTATGTCATCCGACTTCCGTCTTCCGACTTGCGTCAACTACATCCGCTGGTGGATCCGCAGTTGGTGCATTTATAACACGATCCGGAGCGAACCATGATCGTGCCGCAATCGGAACAGGGAGGAGCGTCGGCCTGAAGGGTGAACACGCTTCCCTTCGTTCCCCGCGTGGCGTCGAAGATCACCTCGCCATTACGGGCACCGTTGAAGACATCGGAGATCTTCTTGCTCCCTTGCCCTTCGTCCGTCCCCTCTGCTGCAGCAGCCTCTTCGCCTTCTTGCCCTCCATCATCGTCGCGGCTTACGCCGATCCCCGGCCGCCAGGGCTCCTCGCCAGAGGACGTGGTGTAGAGATTGCGCTTGTCCTCCTCCAGGAATTTGTCGGCCAGCCACCGGAAGATATAGTCCGTCACCGACTTCGCAAAGCGGATTCGCTTGTTGTTGGTGATTCCGCTGGGCTCGAATCGGGTGTGGCTGAACTTGTCCACCATCACCTCCAGGGGCACTCCGTACTGCAGTCCCAGGGAGATGGACGTGGCGAAGGAGTCCATCAATCCGCTGACGACGGAGCCCTCCTTGCTCATGACGATGAAGATCTCACCGGGACGACCGTCCTCGTACATCCCCACCGTGATATAGCCCTCGTGGCCAGCGATGGAGAATTTATGCGTGATCGACGGCCGCTCGTCGGGAAGACGTCGGCGACGTTCCTTGTCGCCCCAGTTGGCCACATCTTTCGGCGCCGGACCGGCCACGCGATCTGCCGGTGACACCCTTTTGTCGCTGCTCCCGTCGTCCTGCTTCGTCGACAGCGGCTGAGTGCGTTTGCACCCGTCGCGATAGATGGCGATTGCCTTCAGGCCCAGCTTCCAGGCCTTCATATAGATGTCGGCGATATCCTCTCGGCTCGCCACCTTCGGCATATTCACCGTCTTCGAGATCGCCCCCGACAAAAAGGGTTGGGCTGCGGCCATCATGCGCACATGACCCATGGGCGCAATGGAGCGGCTCCCATTTGCGGGCTCGAAGGCGCAGTCGAAGACCGCAAGGTGCTCCTCCTTGAGATGAGGCGCTCCTTCGATGGTCTCCTGCTCCATGAGATGGTTGATGATCTCCTTTCGCTCTTTGGGCTCATAGCCCAGACGCGTCAGGGCCTCCGGCACCGTCTGATTGACGATCTTGAAATAGCCGCCTCCGACGAGCTTTTTGTACTTCACCAGAGCAATATCGGGCTCGATCCCCGTGGTATCGCAGTCCATCATGAATCCGATGGTTCCCGTCGGAGCCAGCACGGTGACCTGGCTATTTCGATAGCCATGCTCTCGTCCCAACTCCAGGGCTTTGTCCCAGGAGCCTTTGGCGGCCTCGTAGACCTCCATCTCTTCGATGGCCTCCCACTCGCCGCTGATCTTGTCCACATGAGCTCGGTGCTTTTCGATCACTTCCAGCATCGGCTCTTCGTTGACCGGATATCCCGCAAAGGGTCCCTTGGTTCTGGCAATGGCTGCCGACTGGCGATAGGCCTCACCACACAACAGCGCCGTGATCGCTCCCGCATAGGCACGCCCCTCGTCGGAGTCGTAGGGAAGCCCCCGGGCCATCAACAATGCACCCAGATTGGCGTAGCCCAGTCCCAGCGGACGAAAGGCATGGGAGTTGCGCTCGATCTGCGGCGTCGGATACCCGGCGTTGTCCACCAGGATCTCCTGGGCCGTAATCGTGAGTTGGACGGCCTTCTTCATGCTCTGGGCGTCGAACTCTCCATTTTCGTCTCGGTAGGTCAACAGATTCAGGCTCGCCAGATTGCACGCCGAGTCGTCGAGAAAGAGATACTCGCTGCAGGGGTTGGAGGCGTTAATCCGCCCCGTATTCTTGCAGGTATGCCACTCGTTGATCGTCGTTTCGTATTGCATGCCCGGATCGCCGCACTGCCAGGCGGCATCGGCGATCTCCTCCATGACCTGGCGGGCCTGATAGCTCTCCATGGTACGTCCGTCGACCACGGCCTTCGTCGACCACTTTCGATCCTTCTCCACGGCCTCCATAAACGCGTCGCTCACCCGCACGGAGTGGTTGGCGTTCTGGAAGAATACCGAGTCGTAGGCCCCTCCCGGTACGTTGAACCCGCCGTCGTAACCGGCGTCGATCAACGCATGGGCTTTTTTCTCCTCTTCCGCCTTGCTTCGGATGAACTCCATGATATCAGGATGTTCGGCGTCCAAGATCACCATCTTCGCCGCCCGCCGCGTCTTGCCTCCCGACTTGATGACCCCGGCAAAAGCATCGTAGCCTTTCATAAAACTCACCGGACCACTCGCCGTACCTCCTCCCTGCAGTTTTTCCTTGCTGGAGCGGATCGTCGACAGGTTTGATCCCGTGCCGCTTCCCCACTTGAAGAGCATCCCTTCCGTCTTCGCCAACTCCAGAATGGACTCCATCTCGTCATCCACGGAGTTGATGAAACAGGCCGAGGCCTGCGGCTGGTCCTCCACCCCGACGTTGAACCACACCGGGCTGTTGAACGCCA
>SLPW01000200.1 GCA_007131755.1 Myxococcales bacterium
CATGAGGCGGTCCACCGACTCCTCGTCGAGCTCTGTGCGCTGGTCGGAGGTCAACAGATCGGTCATGTCGGCCAGTCTTTGCTCCGCCTCGCGGGCTTCGCTCCGAAGGGGTCGCCCGTCGTATAATTCGAAATAAACCCGGGCTGCCTCTTGGGGACGATCGAGCTCCTTGAGGGTCTCTCCGAGGAGAAGGCTGACCCGGGGCCCGTCATTTCCGTCGCCCCACCTCGCCAGATAGAGATCCATGACCTCGGCGGCGCGCTCGCGATCCTTGGTCTCCCCGGCCTCGACCAGGGCGCGGGCCAAGAGATAGATGGCGTCTCGGTACAGGCGACTGTCCTCAGAGACCAATGCCGCTTGAATGGTGGCGGTGTGGAAGTCCTCGAGCTCCATCGCCGCCTTGGCGGCGTAATAGGCGCGATAGTCGGAGAGCACAGGAAGTACGCTGTCATTGATAGAGGTCAAGAGTTCGGCCGCCCGTTGGGCATCGCCGGCCTCGAGGGCGATATATCCGGCGAGAAATTGGCGCGGCGCATCTCCCTCCAGTTTGGATGCCAGGCCGGGATCGCTTAAGCGCTGGTGAGCATTGGACCAGTCCTCGTGACGGACGGATTCGATGACGGGGTGAAAGGGACTTTCTTCAGCAACGACGTGAATCTGAGCTGCGTCGTCGTCGTCGGGAAAGCGGTCGATGACTCGAAAATGCTCTTCACCACCGGCGGCGCGCACGTCTTGGCCGTCGTCGGCAGCCACCTCCGTGGAGGTGATGGTCAGCGTCCCCGAGGCGACGAGGAGAGCGAAGACGATGGCGCCCGTGGCGGGAATGCCCAGCGATTTCACGTATCGATTCATGGGTAAAGTCGGGTAGTGGGTGTTGGGTAAAGTCGGGTAGTGGGTAAAGTTCGGGTAGTGGGTAAAGTTCGGGTAGTGGGTGTTGGGTAAAGTTCGGGTAGTGGGTGTTGGGTGCCACTATCTATTTTGCATTCTCCAGTGGCGAAATGGTAGTTCTGGCCTGCGCGGCGTCGAACCTTTCCTGCATCGAGGATCCTGTTCATGAAACTTGAGCGCTCATCGGGCGTCATTCTTCATCCCACGTCACTTGCCGGAGCGGGAGGCGTGGGCTGTCTGGGCGGGCCGGCGAGGCGTTTTATCGACCGTCTTCAGTCCGCACAACAGCGCTGGTGGCAGGTGTTGCCGTTGAATCCGCCGGGACACGGAGGCTCACCCTATTCGGCGACATCGGCCTTTGCCGGCAGTCCGATCCTCCTCGATCCGAAGCCGCTGGTGCGGCGGGGATGGCTCGCGCAGGAGGATAGTAGTAAATTTGAGGCTCAGTGCGAAAAAATTCCCTCCCGTCGTTATAATATCGATGAAGTGGGGAAGATAAAGGGAGACCTGCTGGAGCGGGCCGCCCACAACTGGCAGGCCGAAGGGGGAGGTGACGACGAAGGTTTTCGCGCCTTTTGCGATGAGCACGATGGGCTGTGGCTCGATGACTACGCGCTATTTGCGGCGCTCAAGAAAGTCCACGACCAGGCGGAGTGGCAAAAGTGGCCCGCACCGTTGGTGCGTCGCGATCCGGAGGCCCTTCAGGGGGCACGGCGCCGGCTGGCCGATTCGATCCGGGTCGAAAAATTTCTGCAGTGGCAATTCTTCGAGCAGTGGACGGATCTGCGCGAGTACGCTGCCGAGCGTGGTGTTCGTCTTCTCGGAGATCTCCCCATCTTCGTGGCCATGGACAGCGCCGACGCCTGGGCCCGCCGAGATCTCTTCGAGCTCGACGCCGCCGGAGAGGCGATGGCAGTGGCAGGTGTGCCTCCGGATTATTTTTCGGAGACCGGGCAGCGCTGGGGGAATCCGCTCTACGACTGGGAGGCCATTGCTGCCGAGGATTATCGGTGGTGGGTCGCCCGGGTGGCTCACGTCATGAAGACCGTCGATCTGGTGCGCGTCGATCACTTCCGGGGCTTCGAGGCCTATTGGCGGATCCCCGCCGAGGAGGAAACGGCCGTCAATGGAGAGTGGGTCGACGGGCCGAAGGACGCCATCTTCGACGCCATTCGTCGTCAGTTGGGCAAGGTCCCCTTCGTCGCCGAGGATCTGGGCACCATCACCGACGAGGTCTACGAGCTTCGCGACCGCCACGGACTCCCGGGCATGCGGGTCCTCCAATTTGCCTTCGACGGCGATCCCGAACACCCCTTTTTGCCTCATAATTATCCCGAACACACCGTGGCCTATACGGGCACCCACGACAACGACACCACCCGGGGGTGGTACGACGGGTTGTCGGAAGAGGAGAAACATCGGGTGCGCACCTATCTGGCTCATCCGGACGAGGGCATCGTCTGGCGAATGATCGAGGAGTTGTGGCAGTCGAAGGCGGCGACGGTCATCGTCCCCTTTCAGGACCTATTCGAATTGGGCAGCGAACACCGAATGAACACCCCCGGCGTCGCCGAGGACAACTGGCAGTGGCGCATGACGGAGGAAGAATTGAGCGACGAAGAGACGTTTCAGCGTCTCGGGCAGTTGACCGAGGCCACGGGACGGCGCCAGGGCGAGGCGTAATACCCACTGCTCACTACTCATTTCCCGGGATGGAAGGATGATCGCAAAATGGACTCACGAGACGAACGGTCAGGGACTTTATGAAATCACCGACGAGGTGGAGCGCCAGGTGGCGCGCGCCGGGATCGACGAGGGGCTGTGTACCCTCTTTATTCAGCATACGTCGGCGAGTCTGGTGATTCAGGAGAACGCGGCCCCGTCGGCCAGACGGGACCTGGAGAATTGGATGAATCGGCTGGCGAAAGAGGGAGATCCGCTCTACACCCACACCTCGGAGGGGCCCGACGATATGCCGGCCCATATCAAGGCAGCGTTGACGCAGACCTCGTTATCGATTCCCATCGTCGATGGTGAACTGGCCCTGGGGACATGGCAGGGTGTATTTTTGTGGGAGCACCGCCGCGCGCCGAAGCGGCGTCGGTTGGTGGTGCATATAGGGCAGTGACGGATATAGTTACTGCGGTGATGCCCCACTCGTGACCCCCTCCCTGGCTTGACCGGGGAGGTGGGCACATGCGCTGTTCAGCATGTGCTCGGAGGGGCCCTGCCGTAGGCCCCGGAACGCTGAGAGTCATGACGTCGAAGTTCTAGGAAAGTGGTACCATGCTAAAAAAAGTCCCCGCCCTACAGCCCCTGCAACCCAAGAACGCCGAGGAGAGGGCTTTCTGGTGGGGCCTGGTGCTCCCGCTGACGATCCTCGTCGTGTCGCTGAAGTTGTGGCGCGTGGTGGAGCGAGGAGAAGTGGCCGCCTGGTGGGCGGCGCCGGACTTGCTCCGAAGCGACGTAATGGTGGTGGTCGCCTATGCGGCCGGTGGATGGGCGCTGCTACGCGCCGTGGGTCGCAAGAATCTTCGCCTCGTGGCGCTGGGGATTTTGCAGGTCGTCGCCGTGGTGTGGGCGGCCCTCGAGATCATCGCCAATCATTTCTTCGCGGTGACGGGATCGACCTTCGATCTACACCTCTTGATCTTCAGTCTGGGCCGCTTCGACGAGACCTTCGAGATCATCGCCAGCGAAGTACCGGTGGCGTCCTGGGCTTTTTTGGGGATCTCGTTAGCACTGGTGCTGGCGTTGCCCTGGGGGTTGTGGCTTCGCCAGGTGCGTCGCAGGGACACGAAAGAGGACGATGAGAAGTCCGAGGCTGAACGCTCGCTTCGCGCACCGGCATTGGCGATCGCCGTATCCGCCCTGTGTTTCGGCTTTGCCTTTCTTCCCCCGCTGGCCGAGGACTATACCGCCTTCGGCCGGGCCAATGTGGTCAATATGGCGATGTCCGTCCACGATGTGAGGGTGACGGCGGGGTTGGAGGCGGCCATCGACCGCCGGCCGCTCTATGACCTGCGACTGGTGGAAAAGGAGCAAGTCGAAGAGGGGCCGAGGAATCTGGCGATTATCGTCCTGGAGTCCACCCGGGCGCGGTCGATGACGGTCTACGATCCCCAGATGGAGACCACGCCATTTTTGGCGGAGTTGGCCGAGCACAGCACCGTCGCCGACAGGGCCTACTCCACAGTGCCCCATACCTCGAAGGCCCTGGTAGCCATGTTATGTGGTCTGGAGCCCCGGTTGAGGATGCCGATTACGGAGGCCATGCCCGAGGGGCTTCCGGCGCGGTGCATCGCCGAGCTTCTGGGTGAGCAGGGCTATCGCTCCGTGTTCCTGCAGACCGCCACGGAGCGCTTCGAGGATCGACCGGGACTTGTGGAAAATATGGGATATGACGACTTTATCCCCTTAGAGCGCATGAACCAGCGCGGCTACGAGCCGGCCAATTATTTCGGGCCCGAGGACGCCATCATGCTGCCCTATAGTCGGGAGTGGCTCGAAGAACACGGCGAAGAGCCCTTCTTCGCCACCTATCTGACGCTGACGCCGCACCACGACTATCTGGCACCGGAGCAGCGCTACGGACGCCATCATTTCGTCGACGACGACGAGCTCAACCGCTATAAGAATACCCTGTATTACGTCGACCAATTTACGCGGGAGCTCATGGAGCAGTATCAGGAGTTGGGGCTCTACGACGACACCCTCTTCGTCATCATGGGTGACCACGGAGAGGCCTTCGGAGAGCACGGGCGCACCCAGCACGACAACGTCATCTGGGAGGAGGGGCTGCACGTGCCGCTCATCATCTACGACCCGACTCGTCCCGAGGCGGAGAGGGTGCGCTACCCGGTCAGCCAGATCGACGTCGCTCCCACGGTCTTCGAGTGGATGGGCTATGACGTGGAGGGCACGGAGTATCCCGGAAAGCCGATCTGGGACAGCCACCAAGATCGCGCCGTCTTCAGCCACTGCTGGTACGAGCGGCGCTGCATGGCGCGCATCGGCTATCGGCTCAAATATATCGATCACTTCGGTCAGCGCGGACCCGAGGTCTACGACCTGCATGACGACCCGCTGGAGACGAATAATCTGGCCGACCAGAAATACGAAGAGATCCGTGAATGGCGCGCCGAGGTATACGGATGGCGCGAGTCCGTCAACGCGCTGTATCGCAAGGAGCACCGAGATCGGGTGCAGGACTTCATCCTCGACGAGGCACCCGACGGAATCGTGGAGCAGCGCTTCGATCTCGGAAATTTCGCCCGCCACCTGGGCTATGAGATCGACACCGACGAGCTCCAGCCCGGCCAGCGGGTGACAGTGACCCACTACTTCGAGGTATTGGACAATATCCCCGGAGGTTGGCGGCTATTTACCCACGGAGAATCGGGAGGGCAAATGCTCAACCTCGACCGCATCCCCGTTGACGGCCTCCATCCCCTCGACGAATGGGAGTCGGGAACGGTGGTGGCCGACCGGCACTCCTTTCGCGTCCCCCGCGAGGCGGGCGATACCTTTACACTATATCTGGGCATCTATCATGCCGAGCGCGGGCGGGTGCCCATCGATGGGGAGCACGATGGAGAGGATCGAGCGATTGTGTTTGAGAAGGGGGTTAGGTGACGGGTGGGGAAGAAGGGGGAACAACTACGAACTACAAAGGAGAAAGGTAAAAGGCGAATCGGAAATCGGAAATCGGAAGGGGGCTATCTGACGCCGCGCATTAATTTCCGACTTCCGATTTCCGACTTCCGATTAAATTTCCTTTTTCTATTTTTGCAGTTGTAGTTGTTCGCAGTTGCTTAGTGCTGGCCCTACTCCGGCATATCGACGCGATCGGCGCCTTCTCCGGGAGGCTCGCCAAGGAATTCGACCCATGCCTTGCGGATGCAGGGGTAGTGTTTGGCGGCTTCGGCAAGCGATAGGAATTCGTCGACGTTGTTCTCGAAGCGCTTTTGCAGGGCGTCGTTGGCGATCTTGTCGCCGTCGAAGGCTTCGTGTGCCCTGGCCAGGGAGAACATATTGGGGAAGATGCGCGCTCCCAGGTGTTCGAGTGGGATGCGCAGGGCCCAGAGGCCGCGGTTTCCACCGGCCATGGACGGAGAGGCCGACATCAACAGTCCGTGGCGCTCGTAAAAGGGTTGGGGGCGAAAGCGCGACGTCCAGTCGATGAGGTTTTTCACCGTTCCCGGCATGGATCCGTTGTATTCCGGGGAGACCAGGATAAAGGCGTCATTTGCCAGTAGTCTGCGGCGAAGCTCTTTCGCTCCTTCGGGGATGCCTTCTTCGCTCTCCACGTCGCCGTCGTAGGACGGCACGTCGAATTCATCCATCGTCGCCAGATCGACGGTGGCCCCCTTTTTCTCGGCGACCTCGGCGGCCAGTCTGGCCAGTTTCTTATTCATCGAACCACTGCGCAGCGAGGCTGCGAAGATGAGGACATCCAGGTCCTGGGGCTCCATCGAATGTGGCATGGGGATTCTCTCGTGTGTGGGATATATTGGTGTTTCTAACAAGGTTGGAACAACTCTAAACACATACTGCCCGAGACGCAGTGGCACAAGGATAAGGCCGCTCTTAGCCGCCAGGCGCTTCGTTCGCCGAGATAAATAAGGGAGATAACGGTCCTCATCTGTCGTCGGCCCTCGATTGACCGAAGGTCGTGCGTAGTGTCCGTGAAGAGAGAGGAAGCTGGAGAGTCGCGATATAGGGTGCTGGGATGAATCGAAGACTTGCAGTGTTGATTTCGGGTGCCGCATTGGCACTGGCCGTGGCCTGCGATCCTCCGGAGTCGGAGGAGGAAGAGCAGCCGCAACCGGAGCGGGTGCCCGCCGAACTTGTCGAGGAGGCCGGCGACGGTCCCCCCGAGATCGACGACGGAGGGATCGACTCCATCCCCGACGATCCGGAGCTCGTCGAGAAGGGGGAGCATCTATACCTTGTCGAGGGGTGTGCGGCCTGTCATCTGATGGACAAAGAACATACCGGGCCAGCCTTGCGCAATATAACGGAAGAGCGCTCGGCCAGTTGGCTTGCGAAGGTGATCATGCATCCCGGACAGATGCGCGAGAAAGATCCGCTGGCTCAGCACATCGCCGAGCAATATCCGGCTCCCATGCCGGAGACGAACGTCGATGCCGAGACGGCGCTGGCCATTCTGGCCTATATGGCAGCGCAATGAGGCATGCACCGAAAAATAAAAGACCTTCATGATCACTTTTTGTAGCCCCGGCCGACCGTAGGGAGTCCGGGGACGAGCGTGCAAGCGCCGAGGGCTTCCAATGCCAACGAAGAACAACGCCGAAACACCATCTCCCGATCTAAGCCACGATCACAGCCCGGAGGCCATCGAGGCCCGGCTCGCCGAGCCCTATCAGGCCGACTATACGGGCGACGCCGTGCTGGGGGCCATCGACGGTACGGTGACCACCTTCGCCGTCATCAGCGGTGTGGCCGGCGCCGGGCTCCCGGCGGCGGCGGCGCTGATCCTGGGGGTGGCCAACGTGGTGGCCGACGGTTTCAGCATGGGGGTCAGTAATTTCCAGGCTACCGTCTCGGACCGGGAGCACCTGGAGCAGATCCGCGCCGAGGAACAACGCCACATCGACCACGCCCCGGAAGGGGAGAGGGAGGAGATTCGCCAGATCTTCGCTGCCAAGGGCTTCGAACAGCCCCTGTTGGACGAGGTGGTGGACGTCATCTGCGCCGATCGCGAGACCTGGGTGGACACCATGATCCGCGAAGAATACGGCATGACCACCGAGACCCGCCGCCCCATCCACGCCGCCTGGATCACCTTCGGGGCCTTCTGCATCGCCGGAAGCATTCCCCTGATTCCCTATATCTTTGTGGATCTCGACCCGGATGGCCTATACGCCGCAAGTGCCGTGCTGGCGGGCATCGTCTTCGCCATCATCGGCTGGCTTCGAGGTCGGGTCTTTGATCGAAATCCCTGGAAGTCGGCGGCCGGCACCCTTGCCCTGGGCGCCGGTGCCTCGGCGATCGCTTATGGCCTGGGCTCCGTGGTGGAGTCGCTGGTGTCGCTGCCCGCGGTATAAGAAGCGGTCAAAAGAGTCTCCCGTCGGCATTCGCCGGCTGATTTGTCTCTAGTGGTACTCGACAGAAGTCTTAAGATCGCCGAGGGCTGAACGCGGCATCGTTGAGGGCTGAACGCGGCATCGCTGGACGCGAACGCGCGAAAGAGCACACGGTACCGCGCCGTAGCGCTGAAAACTCCTGCGACGGTGGAGGCTGGACCGGCATCCCCCATCGCGCCCCAGCGTCCCTTCCGCAGCACTCTTCAGCGGACTGCGTACAGTGTTCGGCGTGCAGCCCTCAGCGCATCCTTGTTCCGCGCCCATCGTTCCGAGCTCTCGCGTCCAGCGTTCCGTGCCTCAGCGTCCAGGATCCAGCGCACCGAATGGCTGTAACGCTCGTCGTCTCAGTGGGGTGCGCCGGGGAGTTCGGAGAGTTGGAGGATGGAGAAGAGGCGACGCTCGAGGCATATGAGGAAGCACCGGCGCCTCTCGTCGAGGAGTGCGGGCTGGTCCAACTGAGCCAAAAAGCGGGGTATGGAGAATGGGAAGACGACGAACAGGAGGCGGACGAGGAATTGGAGTCAGAACCAATTGGGACAGAGGAATTCATCCTCATGGGCGATATCGCTCCAAAGCCAGAATAGGATCGGGAAGTGACACCCCCGTTGTCTGCTAAAAGACCTTTTCGGGCACGCTGGTGACGAGGCCGTCGGGGATGGTGGGGATATCGAAGCCCGCCAATTCCAGGATGGGGAGAATGCGGCGCAGATCCATGATGGTGCCGATGCGCAGCAATTCGGGAGGGGGGACCCAGGCGTGGTCGATACACTCCTTTTCTCGCAGCCGGATATCGCTTCTGGGGCTGTTGAGGCTGCACAAGAAGAAGTGAGCCGATTCGAAGACGGCCAGGGGGCGCTCGACGGTGATGCGGAGTCCCGTCTCTTCGAAGGTTTCGCGAACGCAGGCGACCTCGGGCCACTCGCGATGCCACATCGTGCCTCCGGGGGGGCACCACTGACCACCTCGACCGACACCGAAAGCGCGGCGTATAAAAAGAATCTGACCGCGGTCCTCGATGAGGGCCCAGGAAGAACTCATAACAATCTCGCCAATGTCTGTTCTACGCCGGCAGGCCGTTGACTCCCGTGCGTAGACTGAGAAATGATGCTCGTAGTCATTTGTTGGGACGATGGGTATCGTCTGCGATATTATAACATAAGATTCGTCAAAAATCTTCCCGGGTCGTTACATCTTCTTTCATGTGCCGGGGCTCCTCACGTCACGAGCCGAGTTCGATGAACAATCGAGATTCTTCGGACATAGAGCGGTTGCGAGGCGTCTTATCCAGGATTCGTTTTGCCTCGGAGGACGGCCAATTTGCCGTCTGTGATCTGGAACTTCCCAAGCGTCGGCTTCCGATCACGATCGTGGGAAATATCCTCTCCACTCGTCCCGGCGAGAGCGTGGAGGTGACCGGGAGGTGGCGTGACGATCCCACGTACGGTCGACAATTTCGCATTCAAGCGATCCGAAAAATCTTGCCCAAGACCCGGGAGGGGATCGAGAAATACCTGGCAAGCGACATGATGAGGGGCATCGGGCCCACCCTTGCAGCGCGGATCGTGGACCACTTCGGAGACAATACGCTGGAGATTCTGGAGGATGAGCCAGAGCGCATCGTGGAGGTAGAGGGAATTGGCGAGAAGCGGGCGGCGAAGATCCTCGAGGCATGGGAGGAGGATCGGCTGGTTCATCGGCTGATGGTGGCCCTGCGCTCTCACGGGGTCTCGGCAGCCATGGCGGTCAAGATCTATCAGCGCTTTGGATCGGAAGCTCTGGGGATCATCGAGCGCAATCCCTACCGGCTTGTGGAGGAGATCCGGGGAATCGGATTTCAGACGGCCGACGAGATCGCACGCCACTTCGGGATCGAAAAAGACAGCCCCGCCAGGCTTCGTGCGGGGTTGATGCACGTCGTGGAGAGCGCTCACGACGAAGGGCACGTCTTTTTGCCCCGACCCATCGTGGAGCACCGGGCAAAGGAGTTGTTGGGGGCTTCCATCGGCGCCCTGGAAGATCCGCTGGTCGAGTTGGCGATGGGGGGACAACTGGTCATCGAGGAGCGCGGTGGCGATCGTCCGCCGGCGATCTTCTCCGTGGCTGCCCATCGGGCCGAGGTGGGCGCGGCTCGCCATCTTCGGCGTCTGGCCGGTGGTACGGGCCGGTTGTCGCTGCGAGAGGAGAGCCCGCAGCGAAGACTCGATGAGATCGAGAGGAGGTGGGGCATCGAGCTCGCCGCAGCCCAGCGCCGGGCCGTTCTCTCCGTCTTCGAGCAGCCCCTTGCGGTGATCACCGGGGGACCGGGCACGGGCAAGACCACCATCGTTCGAGCCATCTGCGAGATGGCCTCCCAACTCGGCCAGAAGGTCCGATTGGCCGCGCCCACGGGAAGAGCGGCGAAGCGCATGGCCGAAGCCACCGGGCGAGATGCGAAGACGATTCACCGATTGCTGGAGTTCAGCTTCGAGAAAGGGGGCTTTCAATTTGACGAAGATCGTCCGCTGGAGCTCGACGTATTGGTCGTCGACGAGGCGTCGATGATCGACGTTTATCTGCTGTACTCTCTGGTGCGAGCCCTGCCTCAGGGGGCGAGTCTGGTCTTCGTCGGCGATATCGATCAGCTCCCCAGCGTGGGGCCCGGGCAGGTATTGAGCGATTTGATCGACAGCCGATTGGGCAGTGTGGTGCGGCTGACCGAGATCTTCCGACAGGCCGAAGAGTCGGCCATCGTCGTCAACGCCCACCGCATCAACGCCGGAGAACTCCCTTTTTCGCCGAAAGCCCGTAAGGAAGAGCTCGTCGATTTCTACACTATCAACGCCGCGAATCCGGAGTTGGCCCATCGGCGCATTATGGAGCTCGCCACAGAGCGCGTTCCCGAGGCTTTCGGTTTCGATCCCATGCGAGACGTCCAGATCTTGTCGCCCATGTACCGCGGTGCCGTGGGGTGTCAGATGCTCAACCAGCAATTGCAGCAGCATTTTTGTGGCGATCAACCCTTTTTGAAAAGAGGAGATCGGACCTTCTACCGGGGAGACAGGGTCATGCAGACCCGAAATAATTACGAGGAAGACGTCTTCAACGGCGATATAGGTCGCGTCGTCGATGTGGACGTGGAAGAAAAGGAGCTGGTCGTGTCCTTCGATGGACAGCGTGTCAGATACCGGGGAAGCTCGCTCGATCAATTGACCCTGGCGTACGCGATTACGGTCCACAAAAGTCAGGGCAGTGAATATCCGGCGGTGATCATTCCCGTGACCACTCAGCACTACGTGATGCTGCAGCGGAATCTCTTGTATACGGCGGTGACCCGTGGGGAGAAGTTGGTGATTTTGGTGGGGACGAAGAGGGCGGTGAAGATCGCCGTGGAGAACGACGGGGCGGCCAAGAGGTATACGAGGTTGGCGCAGCGGTTGCAGGTGGAGGGGGCACCGTAAGGTACCCCGCTCTGCCTCATAGACGATCGTTAGAACCGAAGCACCACCGGCTCCGGCTCTTCTTCCATAGCCTCCAGAGCGTCTTTGGTGGCGTCGAAGTAGCTCATGATCTCCGAGGTTTGCTCGTCGAATTCCACGTTGGGATCGAGCTGGCCGGCGGCTTCACGGATCTCGTGAATCTCATCTTCCAGCTCCGGGAATTGCTCCATCTGGATATTGGTCAACAGTTGAGTCGCCGTGTCGGCAGTCTCAGTCAGGTACTGACTAAATTCCTCTTCGCCGACATATTGCTCGAGCTGGTCGATATTGTTTCGAAGCTCTTCATGGTGGCGGGTCAATTCGTCGACGGGCTCGTCTTCGATGCCCGGCTCCTCCATCCCGTCGTATTCAGCGGGCTCCATCACCGGCTCTTCTTCTTCAATGAAGGTTCCCAGGGCCTCTTCGAGGTGGTTGAAGGTGGTGACCACATTTTGCTGACCCTGTTCTCCCTCGAGCTCCCCTTCTTCGAGGCCTTCCACATGGTCGATGTAATTTTGCACCGCCTCGGCCCGCTCCGGCTCTTCCTGCAAGGGATCCTCTTGTTCCATCATCGGATCGTCGCGCATGGGATCGTCTTCATAGTCGGCCTGGGCATAATAGCTGCCGGTGTCCACGACGGGGGTCAGCGTCTGGGGCGAGACAGTGGCCAGGGGATCCTCTTCGTGAGTGACGTACATCTCCTCGATGGCGCCCAGGGCGGCGATGAAGTACTGCTCTACCTGTTCGCCCTGCTCATCGATATTGGTGTCGGAATCGAGCTCGTCAGCAGCCGTTTGAACGGCCTGGACCTGTTCGCCGAGATCGGGATAGGCCTGTTCCTGCAGATCCGTGAGCCACTGAGCGCCCTCGTTGAGCACATCCGTGGCGATCTGAGCGAAATCCTCGCGCTCGTAGTCCGATAATTCGTCGACCCGTTCTTCCCATTGGTCGAGGCGATCGTCGAAGACCTGATATTCCTCGGGGCGATCCTGGAAGAGTCCTTCATCGCCGGGGATCACCTCCTCCATGGCGTCGGCCATGCGCTCGGCTCCCTGGTGGGTATATTCGGGCACATTTTCGATGCCCTCTTCCTGATGCTCCTGGAGAAACTCGGCGAAGTCTTCGATATCGCCCGGAAAGTCGACGTCTTCGCGCAATTGGACACGCTCGTCTTCGTCGACCATGGGTTCGTCGGCATGTTCCCCGCCGTCATATTCGGCCCATTTCGTGGTATCGGCCTCGTCGGCCGGTGGGGCCGCGGCAACGCTGGTCCCCATGGCCAATCCCACCGAGACGGCCAGAAACGTCGAAATTCGCAGCAACTTGTGCTTTTGTGTTCGTCTCATGTTCGAACTCCTCACCGTGAGACACTTCGTTGGAACCGTCCGCCAGGACACTTCTTTATCCTGACGGGCCAGTATTTGCCCCCGGTCCGAATGTGACGTTGCCGGACGGGCGCTGTGCAGCAGCCCTGCACGACTAAAAAGGTAAACTCAGCTCGGGAAGGGCAAAATGGGAAACGGCGGGTAGTGGGTGGTGGGTGATGGGTGATGGGTGGTAGGTGGTGAGGAGCTATCGTATATAAGGGTGACTTCGGGCGACAACACCACTACAATGGTCGCCGATGCTATGAGTATGGATACGAAAAAGCCGAAAATCGTACGATTACCTCAGCCGGGAGAGGTCATCGACGGGCGCTATCGTCTTGCGGAGACCTTCGCCAGCGGTGGTATGGGGGTGATCATGCGCGCCGAGCAGTTGCGCACAGGACGAGACGTGGCGGTGAAATTGCTTCATCCCCACATCGCTAGCCGTCCTGATTTCGCGGCCCGCTTTATGCGCGAAGTCAAGGTGGCGACGCTCTTCGATCATCCGCATATCGTTCGCGTCTACGACGTAGGGGAGACGAAGGCCGGTGGGCTGTATCTGGTGATGGAACTTCTGGAGGGAGAGGAGTTAAAGGACATCATCAATCGCGAGGCACCTCTGACGACGGGACGGGTCATGGATCTGGGGATGCAGATCCTGGACGGTCTCGGCGAGGCCCACAGCCGGGAGGTGGTTCACCGTGATTTGAAGCCGGCCAATGTCTTTGTCACCACCGATCGCCGGGATAACGAGACGGTGAAGTTGCTGGATTTCGGCATCGCAAAATTGGTCAACTCCGGGGATATGCAGGTCACGGCCACCGGAAGCTTTACGGGGACCCCCTCGTATATGGCGCCGGAGGCAATGTTCGAGGTGGAGGGGATCAACAAGAAGGCGGCCGACGTCTATGCGACGGGGTTGGTCTTTTTGGAGATGCTCACGGGGCGCCGGGTCTTTGAGGGTAAGGTGTTGGCGCAGACGCTGCTTCAGCATCTCAAAAGGCCGGTGTTGATCCCGCAGGTCATCGCCGAAACTCCGCTGGGAGAGGTCTTGCGGCGGGCGACGGCGAAGCACCCCGACGATCGCTACGCCGATGGCGACGAGATGTTCAACGCCATGGAGAAGGCCTGCCGGGCGACGCCCAGGGATATTCGGTTATCTCCCGGACAGATTCCCGGGCCCGCTCCGGAGACTTCGCCGAGTCTATTGGACAGGCTCGGGCAGCAGGAGCCGGAGCAGAGTCTGGCCATGTTGCGTGAAATTCCGCAGTCGGAGGTGGTGGCATCGGTGGCCAGGCGTTCGTCCCGTGCGGGGTTGTCGATGCCCGTCGACACCCCCACGGATTCGCCGTCGACGGCCGAAGCCCTCTCCCCGTCGAGATCCGAACAGGCGAATGTGGAGTCGACGATGGAGATCTCGGCCGAACATATCGTCACTATCAGAGACGAGGGTTCGGCCGATTCCGTCGAGGATTTCGAGGTCGGTCCCACGCAGGTCTCGAAGCCCGACGGGATTGCTGCTTTTGTTGCCCCCGGGCGAAAAAGCACCGATCCCGGGGGATCGCAGATTCAAGTCGATGACGATTTCGATAATGAACCGACGCGCGTGGAGCGGCCGCAGGCGGGACAGGTTGATGACAGGGACTTCGGCTTCGAATCCACCAGGGTCGAGTTGCCGTCGAAGAACCCCGATGACATCGAGGCGCATGACGTTGTAGACAGCGAGGTATTCGAGCTCGACGTCGTTCACGATGACCCGGTGGAGCCCGACTCCGACGCGGACACCCCTGCCGTCCCGGAGAAGAGCTCTACGTCCGAGTTCGTCGGCGAGGATCTCGAAGATCCGACGCTGCGAACCACGATCGACGCCGACTTCGGGCAAGAACAGCCGAACGAACCTGCACAGATTGACGAGCCCTCCTCGCCGGTACAGTCCAGGGTCGGTGAGGGAACTCAGCTCTTCGGGATCTCTTCGAAGAACGTCATCATCATCGGGACAGCCCTTTCGGTGATCTTTTTGGGAAGCCTCTCCTTTGCGGCACTGCTCATCTTTGGTGGTGATGACGACGACGAAGTGGTGGAGGACGTCGATTCGGCGGTCACGGAAGTCGAGGAGGACGAAAGAAGAGAAGAAGAGGCGTCGGTGCGGCACAAGGAGGCGGAAGAGGAGGTGGAGGAAAAAGAGGACGACACCGATATAGACGAGGAAGAAGAAATGGTGATGGTCTTCGTCGATATCGAGAGTGATCCGTCGGGCGCCACGGTCTTCGCCGATGACGAGGAGGTGGGAACGACCCCCCTAAATCTCCAGTATTCCGTGGAGGACCGGCCGGAGACGTTGCGCTTTGAAAAAGAGGGATACGAAGAAGAGAGCGTAGAGTGGAGCGAGGAAGAAACGGAGCTGTCTGTGGTCCTCGAAGAGATCGTTGAGGAAGCACCATCGCCGGCGCCGGCGCCTCCTCCATCACCGGTGGTCACTGAAGAAGAGGAATCGGCCCCGGATATCGACAGTGTGATTAACGAACACCTATTTCGCTAGAGCGCGTAAACGCCTCTTATCCATCATTTTTTGCGAGGTTGCCCATGAGTACACGTTGCTGGACTTGCCGATCCTCAGTGGTGATGTGGTCCATCCTGGGGTTTTTGGCCGTGACGTCATCGGCGGCCACAGCCTTCGCCCAGAATCCGACGGCCGAAGAGATGGAGGCTTTCGAGGGCCACATCGAGCGTGGTGGCAAGCTACTGGACGACGAAGAGTTCGAGGCGGCCATCGAGGAGTTGAACCTCGCCCGGCAAATCGTCGACCACCCCCGGATCGCCATTCGGGTCGCCGAGGCCTACGGTGACTGGGGACGTTGCTCGTTGGCTGAGGAGGAGTTCCAATTGGTGTTGGACAGCGAAGAGGTGGACGACGACACCATCGAGATTGCCAAGGAGCGCATGGCCAGACTCGAAGATTGTGTGGCGATGGCTCATCTATCGGTGAGCTGTACTCCCGGGGAAGCCCGGCTCTTTGTCGAGGGTGACGACGGGGAAGAGCAGGTGGACTGTCCATTTGATGGCGACGTCGTCGCCGGTACCTGGAAGGCGCGGGCGACGGCGCCGGATCACGAGGAGATCGCGAAGACCATCGAACTGCAGGAAGGGGAGCATCGCCAGGTGCAGTTGGTCCTGGAGAAGAGCCTGGATATCGATGTGGCCCAAAAAGGCGGAGCGGACTGGAGGTCCTTGGCAGCCTATGGTGCCATGGGAACGGGAGCGGCCTTGTTGGTGGGCGGTGGCCTTCTGGATCGGCGGGCCGGACAGCGAGTCACGGAGATGGCCGAGGCCCGTGACGAGGGCGATCTCTCAAGGGTCGAGCAGTTGGAGAGTGATGCACGTAGCGCGCGGATCACCAATATCGCTCTCTATGCCGGTGGGCTGACGCTGATCGCCGGCGGAGTGGCCCTGTATTTCGTCGGGGGAGGAGAGTCGGAAATGACCGAGGAGCCCGGGTTTTCTCTTCAGTTGGCTCCGGGAGGGATCTCCACCCGGATTCGTTGGTGAGCCCCCTTGTCGAGAGGGAGCGGGAAGCATTCGTGAATTCCTGTTGAATAAAGTTGAAGCCTCACCAGTCGGACCATTGAGCGAGCCACCCTGGTGATAGCGATAGGAGCTGACCATCATGTTGAATTTACGGAAAGTATTTTTATTTGCCCTGGCCCTGTTGTTGGCCGGACCTGCACTGGAGATGGTGTTGGCCGATGAGGCCGAGGCCCAGCGAACAAGAGGAGCGGAACGGCCCGCTTCGAGCAGTGATGACGACGATGACGATCGCCCGGCGCGAAGCCGAAGCTCGTCGTCCTCTTCTTCCTCTTCGTCGAGCAGCCCGCCGCGCTCGGCTCCTCAGCCGCGTAGCTCCGAGCGGGGTTCGTCGTCGAGTTCGCAGCGAAGCACGACGTCGCGATCGAGCCAGAGCTCCTCATCGAGTTCGCAGCGAAGCACGACGCGAAGCTCGTCGTCCTCTTCGTCGAGCAGCTCGTCGCGCTCAGCTCCTCAGCGCTCCAGCTCGGGCACTCAGCGCCAACAACCGCAGGGTTCGACGTCGGGTCGCAGCACCACCCAGAGCCAGAGCTCCAGTTCCGGTTCCCAGGGAAGCAGCTCCAATATTCCGCGTGGCAACGCCCCCGGAAGTGCCCAGGACAGCAGGGGTGAGGACAGCGGCGGCTCGAGCAGCAATATTCCGCGTGGCAACGCCCCCGGAAGTGTCCAGGGCAGCAGTTCCTCGCAGAGCGAGCGCAGCGGTTCTAATGTGCGACGCGGGACCACCGTGCGCAGCCAGTCCGAGCGAGGAAGCACTCAACAGAGGACGCGACGCGCAGCAAGCGAGGACGATGATGACGATCAGAGTTCCAACGTGCCGCGAAGCGGGGCTCCCCAGCGGGCCGGGCAAAACCGGCCGGAGGCGACGAGGGATCACGCCGATACGGCGCGCTCGGAGACCACGCCTCGGACCCGACAGGATCCGTCCGGGGTCAGGGGACAGGGACGCCAGGTAGCCGATGACGACGATGACGATGGAGATTCGCGGGCGAATGTGCCGCGACGTGGGTCTGCTGAGCGGGCCGGACAGAATCGACCGGAGGCGACGAGAGACCACGCCGATACGGCGCGCTCGGAGACCACGCCTCGGACCCGACAGGATCCGTCCGGGGTCAGGGGACAGGGACGCCAGGGGCGCCAGGCAGCCGACGACGATGACGCAGAGGATTCACGCTCCAACGTGCCGCGCCGTGGAAGCGCCGATGCCCGTGACCGCCGTGGCGCAGATTCCGATGACGATTCCGGTGTGCGACGCGGAACCCCGCGACAGGAACGGGTGCGAGGCGAGGGCAGTCAGCGACAGCGCCCTGACCGTGCGCAAGACGACGCCGATGAAGATCGCTCCAACGTGCCGCGTCGTGGAAGCGCTGACGCTCGCGATCGTCGCGGAACAGACGCTCAAGAGCGAAGCCGAGGACAAGAGCGTTCGCAGGAGCGCTCGCAGCGTGAGCGAGGCTCGCAGGAGAGAAGCCGAGACGACGCCGATGAAGATCGCTCCAATGTGCCGCGTCGTGGGAGCGCCGACGCTCGCGACCGTCGCGGAACGGAGGCCCAGGAGAGAAGCCGAGGACAAGAGCGTTCGCAGGAGCGTTCGCAGCGTGAGCGAGGCTCGCAGGAGAGAAGCCGAGGACAAGAGCGTTCGCAGGAGCGCTCGCAGCGCGACCGAAGCTCGCAGGAGAGAAGCCGAGGACAAGAGCGTTCGCAGGAGCGCTCGCAGCGCGAGCGAGGCTCGCAGGAGAGAAGCCGAGGACAAGAGCGTTCGCAGGAGCGCTCGCAGCGCGACCGAAGCTCGCAGGAGAGAAGCCGAGGACAAGAGCGTTCG
>SLPW01000167.1 GCA_007131755.1 Myxococcales bacterium
ATGCCATCCCTGGCATCGTCGTCGCAATACCCCGCCATCGCCGGCGATGCCAGGGATGGCATCGCTCCATCACGTGGTGGGTTGAAGCCTCGTATCACAGCAACGATGAACATTTTGAGACACTGACTTATCCCGTCGGTTTTACGCACGAACAAAAGGGGTTACGGAGATGTGTAGGATCATGAGGAGTGGGTCCCCCCCTGTCTCCGCGAGGAAGCGTTCAAAAAGCATCCGGATATTTCTTGGTTGCTTCTCGTCTTGTCGTCACATCGACAAATCGTTCGTGCATCTCCCAATATGTCCCACAGACCGGACATTTATGTAGGCTCGTATGCTCTTGTAAATTCACGGCCAACTCGGGAAGATCGACGGTGGTCATCCAAACGTGGCGGCAATACTCACATCCTTTGTCATCCCAGGGGTTACTCATCAATTCGCCTTGAGCACAAGTTGATGGAACGTCTCGCTGCGTCGAAAGCTCAGGAGTTCGTGCCCCCCCCAAGACCGTCGAGTTCGCCCGCCAGTTTCGCGAGAAACGCTCTTAAGGGCAACAAGGATCGCAGCCTGCCAGGCCGCATTCGGGAGCGGCGTTGTGTTTCCGACGTGGAAACAACAACAACAACTGCAAAAGAGAAATTTAAACTCGGAAGTCGGAAATCGGAAGTCGGAAAGGAGCTGGCGACGCGATGAACCGGTACGGACGGAGATGCAATTCCGATTTCCGAGTTCCGATTCTTTTTTCACCTTCCCACTGGATACGGATCCACCTTCGGACTGGAAAATAGAGCTTTCGGAGACGATGTGCTCCCGCGCATCGGCAGTCCTGCGCAGTCCGTCGCAGCGACTGCCGATAGCGGGGACGCTATCGTCTCCGAAAAACCCTTCTTATGAGACGTCAGTGGTTCGCTGTGTTGTCGAGATCGCCCCAAAGATAATGGCCGAGAGTGGATACGGATCGAGTGGGACCTTTCCCCTTTTGTTTCTCGTAGTTGTTCGCTGTCCCCCTGAGCAGGTAAGACTCATCCCCATATCCCCATTATCCCCCTAATCTCCTTTGCTTTTACGCAGTTCGATCTGTTGTCGATCAACCGATCCCGATCATACCCCTCACCGAATCCCCATCGCCCGCCGACGATCGGCGAGTATTTGATGGTAGTGCTCTTTCGCCTCGTCGCTCAGAAAAGAGCGGTCCACCAGCGCGCCCGCCTCTTCGCGCCGGCCGCAGAATTGATCAACCGTCGTCGCTGCTCGCTCCGCGGATAGGCCCATCCTGCGGCCAAATTCGATGAAATCGGCGCCGGTGGGAAAACCGTGGGTTTCGACGCCTTCGGGAATTTCGTCACCGCCGAATAGCTCCAGCGCAAGACGTGACTCCCGGGGAAGATGAAGCTTCGTGCAGATCAGGTCGTAGGCCGGTGTGAGCACGTAGTCGCCCAGGTCGGTGGGGCGAAGCGAGAAATTCTTGAGGTGGGCGTCGCCGTTGGCGACCACGTAGTTAAAGACGATGCGCCGAAAGAGCTTCTCCGATTCGATGGCATAGGCCGGGCAGTAGCTTCGTAGCGACGCCGCCAGTTCTTCGTAGCTTGCGTCGTATTTGTAGTGTCTCCCCTGTGTGTCCGGGGATCTGTTCATCAACTGACAAAAATCCTCCTGAGCGATGCGTATGCCCTCGGGTGTACGGTCGAATCGACGGGTGACGTACGCCAGAGCGTCATCGGCCAGGCGAATGCACGTGTTGGCAGCAGTGTCGATGCCGAAGACCTGTTCGGCGATCTGCATCGTCAGATGCTCGTTGGCCGGAACGTCCTCCTCGAAACGGGGCAACCGCTGGGTCGGGGCGGGCTTGAGGATATACTGCCCCCCTTCGGCGACGGGTTCGAGCTTTCCGCGCTCCAGTCGCAACGAGATCTTCTCCTGGACCCCGGAGATCGACATTCGATCCACCGTCTGGGTCCGGATATCGATAATATCGCCTCGCGTAAAATCGACTCTGGCCGGAAATTTTCGGCGATCCGACAGCCTCCGAAGCGCCGCCGCAGAGTAGCCCTCCTCTTCAAGCGGCTTCAATGTGCTCAGACAGCGATTCATGGCTCGCCTGCCTTTACGGTGACGCTGCCAATGGTGTCGCTGCCCGTGGCCATCAACAGTCCGAAGGCATCATCTTCGTCGATGCCCAACAGACGGGCTTGCAACTGCCGATTCGCTCCCTCGGCGGTCAGCCCATAGAAGAACGGAAATAGATGATCCGACGTATAGGGTTCGCGTCGCTTGGGAAGGGTCAGGCTGACCGGCTCGGTCGTATCGTCGACCAGATATGCCGCGTCGTAGCGAAACCGGTACGTGCCGTCGTCGAGTTCTTCGAGAACACCGGCAAACCGATCGTGGTTGTACACACGGCATCGTCGCATCATTCGTCGCGCTCAGGTGGATTGTGAGAGGACTGAAGCGCCGCCGGCGTCCGCGGTCGAACCGTCAACTCCAGTCCCAGCACTTCCAGCAGGCTCGCAACTGTCGAAAGGGTTGGATTGCCCTTCCCCGACTCGATATCGCTGATGGTATGCACGGATACCCCGGACAATTCGGAGAGCTTCTTCTGGTCCACACCGAGCTTACGGCGACGACGACGGATCGTATGTCCTAAAGGTCCTTCATTCATCATAGTGAAAATCTAGCGTCATTTGGCCGAGCGTCAAGAAAGATGACGACCAATTTTCATTTCCATGAAAATATCACGTTTGGTCTTGAACGCACCCGCGATGGAACACTGACATATTCATTCTAATGAATATCACATCCCCAGAAAACCGACCGAGATATCCTGAGCCGGCACTGCTTTCAGCGTAAATTCTTTCTTCGGCCCGACAGCTTCATCAATCGAGTGTTGTTCTTTGAGACAGCCCGCAACCAACTACGTTCGCCCAGACCACCCTCGTCGGGAGCGAAATCACACCGCTCCCCCCGCCTTGCGCTGTCCTCCGGCCTCCACCCCGTTCGATGGCATCACTGTTGTCCAAATTTGCACCGGGAAAATCGCCGGATTTCCCCGTCATATATGGTTTTCGCGCTTACCTCGGTCGGTTTTGGTTTTAGACCTTACCCTGCAGCGGTCGTTACATCGCGCCTGACGATCGCATCGCCTCGCTTCAATGCCGTGACCGCGTCGAATAACTCTGCGAGACCGTCGAAGGCATTGACGCTTTCAAATCCGTCGTGGCCCACCTCGTCGCTCATGTACCATTCGACGTGGCGCCTCTGTTCGCTGATCGGTATGACCAGCCCATGATAGGCCGAAGAAGCCAACGGATATAGCTTATAGCGATGCATCAGGATACGTCCTATGTCGGAGTTGACCACCGCCGGTCCCATCAAAAACGGCCGGTCTTCCCAGCCGTCCCAGTCGCCAAATACCAGCGAACTCGGCCGCCCATCGATCTCGACATAGGCAAGAGCTCGGCGAACCTTCCGATACCAGGCGGGAAGGCGCGCCTGGTTGAGCACTTCATAATAGTCCAACAGGGTGTCATCCTCGCGCACGAAGGTCTGGCTTGCAAAACCGTCGACAAACCGCAAGAGCGCCTGGCGAAGTTTGTCTGTTACGTCAGCGGACTGTACCCATTCACGAGCTTGATCTGCCTCGGCGCGTTCGCAATGCCTCTCGACGTCGAGATCGATCTGTGGGGGGGTGTCTTCGAGTTGTGCAAGTGCAACCGGCCCATCTGCCGCCGACCGTATCTCTTCGACCGCATCAAAGAGTGCTCCAAATGTCTCAAAGGCCACGTTCTCTCTTGGATCGAAATTCCAGTCGAACGCGCCTTCGGCGCGGAATGCATAGATTTTTCGGTTGCCATCGTCGCCGAGCTCGATACCCAACGTCCAACCAGCATCCGCAGCGCCCCAGCCGATGGGAAAGATATGGTGGCGGTCGATAAGAGCGCTCTTTAGACCAGGTGTCCTCGCACCGATTGGGGCGAGCGCAAACGGCTTGCCTACTAGCTCCGAATCTGCGCTGTCTCCAAACACCACCAGCGCCGGCTCCTCGTCAATCTCGGGCCAGCCCACGGCGCGGCGATAATCCACATACCACTTCGGCAGACGTCTCAATTGCATGTCCCACGAAGGACCGCGAGATCGTGCCCAACGCTCCAGTTGCGACTCGTCCTCGCGAACGAAGGAGTGTTCCGCAAACCGCTGCGAGTATATCGTTAGTTTCTCCGCCTCTTTCCCCGGCAACTCGGCTTCCTCGATCCATCGATCGAGGGCGTTTCCAGTCGTGCGTTCTCGAGTTTTCTGCTTTCTCAGTGTCTCATGATCGGTCTCGTAGCGCTCAAAGAGGTCTTCACACGACGTAATTCCCGCGTCGAGTTCGGCCCGCAGGGTCTCTGGAGCAATCACCGCAAACCGAGACTCGTCACCTTCGAGACCTTCGATAAATGCCTTGGTCAAACATCTCAGGATGAAGTTATCAGATGACTTTCTATATACGGCATCAATCCCGCGCATAGCCAACTCCCGCGACAAACCCAGCGACTCTTCATCGGGAGTTGCGATTTCTACACCTCTGCGCTCGAGTTCAGCCAAAACCGCAAGGCTACGATCGGAAAGTGGATTTCCATACACACGCAGGTCGTGCAGCTCCTTCACCTCCAATAATGGCGAGATATCCTCAATGAGGTTATTCTGAAGGTCGCAGATCCACAACTCATCCAACGATGAAATCTCGCTGATGTCTTTCAGACGACACCCTATCACCCGCAAAAAGCGAAGATTCTCCGCCGCTGAAAGACCGGACAAGTCCTCTAAGACACTATTTCTTATCGTGAGGGACTCAAGAGCTGGCAGCGCCTTTACGTCGCCAAGTTCTTTCACCTGGGTCAACCTCAGTGAATCAATCTCACTGAGCTGTGCTCGGTCAGATGTGAAGGCGTCGCCCAGCGCCGATTCTATGCCCGATTGAAATCCTTTGTCCTGGATATTCATAGACTTCCCCGCAGAAATTCTTGATTGCCGAACATTGTCACCGAGTCCATTCTGAAATTATCAAACGCACTTTCGTGAGCCATCCCTCCCAGATACCGCCCGAGAGGTGTACATCGTAGCCCCATCTCTCGCACGGGCCCATCCGAGCCTTCCACTAGTCTAGAGTTTCGCCATTTTGTAGGCCGGTCTGGACAGAAGGACAAGGCCTGCGTCGTGTTGTCGGACGGTGGAAAGGGAATCCAAACGGCCGATAAAAGAAGGTAAAATAAAGGGG
>SLPW01000088.1 GCA_007131755.1 Myxococcales bacterium
GTGGGTAGGTGGGTAGGTGGGTGGTGGGTAGTGGGTAGTGGGTAGTGGGTAGTGGGTAGTGGGTAGTGGGTAGTGGGTAGTGCGGCGTTGGCAATTCAAGCGTGGTTCAGGGGGGGACGATGGGTCGTTATGTCTATCACTTCGAGCCGGGGGCGGCCGAGGGGCGAGCGCAGATGCGCGACTTGCTGGGCGTCAAGGGGGCCAATCTGGCCGAGATGGCGCGTATGGGGCTAAATATTCCGCCGGGCATGACGATCACAACCGAGGCCTGCTCCCATTTTCTGGACCACGGGGAGTTTCCGCCAGGGCTTCGAATGGAGATCGAGGAGGGGCTGGGCCAGCTTCAATCGGCGACGCGCAGGGTCTGGGGAGACGGGGCGCGTCCGCTGTTGTTGAGCGCCCGTTCCGGGGCGGCGAAGAGCATGCCGGGGATGATGGAGACGGTCCTCAATCTGGGGCTTACGGGATCGGTGATGCGGCGATGGATGGCCGAGGGCGAAGATCCCTGGTTCGTCCATAATTGCCGAAGGCGCCTCATCCAGATGTATGCCCGGGTGGTGTATGGAATCGACGACGGGCTAATGGAGGCCTGCTGTCGACGAGTGGGGCAAGAGACGGGGCCGTCGAAGGACCGAGCGGCTGCCCTGGAGGAGGCGAAGGTCGACGCTCTGCACAGGCTGGTGCTGCGGGAGGCGAAGACGACGGTGCCCGACGACGCCGACGAGCAGTTGTGGGGGGCAGTAGAGGCAATCTTTCGAAGCTGGAACGCTCCACGGGTGCGAGAGCATCGCAGGCTTCACGACATCGACGCCGGAGGTGGCACGGCGGTCACGCTGATGACGATGGTGTTTGGAAATCGCGACGATCGAAGTTGCAGCGGCATCGGGTTTACACGCCATCCCATTACGGGAAGTCGGCGCTCCTATGGGGAGTATCTTCCCCGACGCCAGGGAGACGCGGTGGCGGAAGGACGCAAGACACCGGGCTCGGTGCGAAGAGGGCCCCTGTTGGCACCGGGGATCCCGTCACTCGAGGAGTCGATGCCAGGGGTGTGCGCAGAGTTGGTGGAGACCTTCTACCGGCTCGAGAGACATCTTCGGGCCGTGCAGGAGGTGGAGTTTACGGTGGAGTCGGGAAGATTGTGGCTCTTGCAGACCCGGCAGGCCATCTGCACCGGGCCGGCGGCGGTGCGGATCGCCCTGGATATGGTGGACGAGGGCATGTTGGAAGATGAGGAGGCGCTGTTGCGCGTCGATCCGAGCCGTCACATCCCGGATCTTTTGGGGCGGCGCCTGGATGCCGACGCAGATCGTTCACACCTGCTGGTTCGCGCCGTAGGGGCGTCACCGGGAGCAGCACGGGGACGGCTGGTGACGAAGACGGCAGAGGCTGTGGAGCGGGCCCGCAGGGGTGAGTCGGTGGTCCTGCTGCAGTCGAAAACGAAAGTTTCCGACGTGGACAGCCTGCGCCTTGTGCAGGCCATCGTCACCACCGAGGGGGGGATGACGGCACACCTGGCCGAGGTCTCTCGCAAGCTGGGGCTTCCCTGTGTTTGCGGGGCAGCGGAGGTGGAGATCGCAGAAGACGGAAGCGGTATCACCATCGGCGGCCGCTTCATTCCACGGGGGCAGATGGTGACGGTGGATGGGACGCGGGGGGAGGTCTACGCCGAGAGGCTTCCCCTCGTAGAGGGAGTAAAGGTCGATAAGCGCCTGGAGAGGTTTCTGGAATTGGCAGATCGATTTCGGCGCATGGACGTGAGAGTGGCGGCCGACGAGTTGGACGAGATGGAAGAGGGGCTGGCACAGGGCGCCGACGGAGTCGGTCTGTGTCGCTCGGAGGTCATGATCGGTGGCGAGGAGCGTCGGCTTATGGCGATGCGGCGGGTGCTGTTATCGGGAGATGAGGACGAACAGCAAGAGGCGCTCGAGGAGCTATTGCACCTCCATCGCCACGACCTGGCGCAAATTGTGCGTTTTGCCGATGGGCGTCCGGTGACGGTACGCCTGATGGACGCACCGCTGGGAGATTTCTTGCCGGGAGACGACCAGGCGCTCGAGCGTACATCCGCTGAATTGGAGGTGGAGCTGGCCGAGGTGGAGCGCCGATGTCGAGCGTTCATGGAGGACGAGCCAGGGCTCGGACTTCGAGGTGTACGCATGGGCCTGGTCTATCCGGAGTTGTACGCCATGCAGGTACAGGCCCTGGTGGAGGCCTGTCGAATGGTGGTCGACGAGGGAGTGGTGCCCACGGCCGAGATCTTGATTCCCCGCGTGGCGTCGGCCAGAGAGGCAGAGGAGGTCGCCGATCTGGTGGAGGCGACGATGGCCCGCCACCTTCACGGTGCGACGAGCCGCATCAATATCGACGTGGGGGTGGTGGTGCAACTTCCACGGGCCGCGTTTCGGTGCGCCGAGATCGCCCGGGTGGCGGACTTCGTCATCTTTGACCACGCAGAGCTGACCCGGTGGAGTTGGGGAATGGCCAGGGAGGAAGCGGGTCGCTATCTACCGATGTATCTGGAGAGGGGATTGGTCGACGCCGATCCCTTCGCTACCATCGACCGGCGCGGTGTGGGAGAGTTGATCCGAAGAGCCATCGCCGACGGGCGACGCATCTACCGCGATCTGGTGGTGGGCGTGGAGGTGGGGGACAATGGGGGGACGGCGGCGATCCACGACTACGAGGCGCTGGAGGTGGATTCGCTGACGGTGGCGCCGAGTCAGGTGGTGGCGACGAGGCTCGCGGCGGCCCAGGCATACGTGGTCTACGAGAGGGCGCGGCGCCGGCGCCAGAGGCGTGGGCTGGAAGAGTAAAAAGGCAGGTGGTGGGTGGTAGGTGGTAGGTGGTAGGTGAGTTGGGGGCGGAGGTGATCGTTATGAGGGCATTGTTGTGAGTGGTGAGCTTGTGGAGGACGGTTCGGGGGTTCGGCTGTACTGGGCGGACGTGGGGCCGTTGTCCGCCCGGGAGGAGGCGCAGATCCGGCAGATGATGAGCGCCGAAGAGGTGCGGCGCTGTCAGCGCTACCGCCACGAGCCATCGAGGAGGTGCTGTCTGGTGACCCGGCGATTGCTGCGACAGACCCTGTCCGAGCTGGGAGAGCGCAGGCCGGCGCACTGGATCTTCGGAACGGAAGAGCAGGGGCGGCCCTATCTAAAAAATCCCACGAAAAAATTGGAAAAGATGGACTTCAATCTCGCCCATTCACAAAGCCGGGTCGTGCTGGCCGTGGCCTTCGGGCGGCGCGTGGGGGTGGATCTGGAGAGTGTGCACCGGCGGGTAGACCACGACCTGGTGGCAGAGAAATTCTTTGATGTCCGGGAAATTCAGGCCCTGGAACAGTTGGAGGACCCGCGAAGGCGGCGCCGTTTTCTGGAGCTGTGGGTGCTAAAGGAGGCCTGGATGAAGGCCGATGGCCGGGGGATGGGGGCAGGGCTGAGAAAGGTGGTCTTTCGCTTCGACGAGGAGGGCCGGCCAAGGCTGGTGGCCCTCCCGGACGACGAGGTCGATCGGTGGACGGTGGGGTTACGCAAGCAGGGGGATCATCTCCTCGCCATCGTGCACCGTCGAGCTGATGGCGAGGAGGGAGTTCAGATGTCGAGGTAATTCTCGAGCTCTTCGCCGAAGTGTTGTTGCAGGTAGGCGCGGAAGCGTCGGCGTATATCCATCTCGAGTTGACGGATGCGCTCTTTGGACACGCCGTATTCGTCGCCCAGATCTTTGAGATAGCGCGGCTCCACGGCGATCATGCGCTGGCGCCAGATGGCGGCACGACGCTCATCGGGAAGGGTATCGGTGAATTTTTCTGCCAACTCGGACAGGCGACGGCGAAAGAGGCGCTCGTCGACGCAGTCGTCGAGGGGATCTGCCTCGTCGCTGAGGAGATCGACGACAGATGTGGACTCGTCGTCGTCGTATTTCGGGGCGTCCAGATGGACCACTCCGCCTCCGTCGAGGAGCGCGGCAACCCGGACGACTTCGTCGGGATCGACCTCCAGATATTCAGCCACGTTCTCCGGAGAGGGCTCCATTCCGCGGGCGATGAGGGCCCGGCGGGCTTTTTTGAGATTGAAGAAGAGTTTTCGGCTGTCCCTGGAGCTTCCCAGGCGTACAGGCTGGCTCAAATCGAGCAGGTGATTGAGGATCATGGCCCGGATCCAGAAGTGGGCATAGCCCACGAAGGGGGTGCCCTTTTCGGTGTCGAAGCGCACCAGGGCCTCCGTCAGTCCCAGATTTCCGGCCTGGATAAGCTCCATCAGGTGCTGTCCGGAGCGATGGAAGTCGCGGGCGATCTTGATGACCAACCGTAGATTGGTCCAGATCAGAGTCTTTCCGGCCTCCAGATCCCCGTCTTCCACATAGGCCCGGGCCAGGGCTTCTTGCTCGTCTCGCGACAGAACCTCGGTTCGCCGGATCTGGTTCATATAGGTGGTCAAGGGATCGTCACTCAAGGTGGCGGCAGCCCGACTATGTCCGCGCATCTTGGCGAGGGGATGGACGACGGTACTCGGCTCGTGGAAAACGGGATCAGAAGAGGGCGCGGGAGAGTATTGGAGCGGAGCGGCCATAGGACAATCCTTTGAGACGACAGAAAGGTCAGTTGGTGATCGCCGCCTCGTCCCTGTGGAGAGGAAGCGGGGGTCGACCAGTAGTCCTCGCAAGGCTTGTGCCACAGGGAGAAAAAAGCGCAGAATGAAGTGTGTTTTTTTTCGGGGAACGATGAGTGAGGCGCGCGCGTTAAAGGGAAAGCTTGTGTCGAAAAATCCAATTGTTGTGTGAGGGCAGGGATGGGAGGATTGGAAATTGCGTCGATGTTGGGGATCGATGCGCAGGATATGCGCGATTTCCGCAAGTTGCGCATATTTTGCGTTTTGGGGTATCCCCCGGCCAACGAATTGGCGAAGAACGGGCAGGTCCGCAGCGGCGGTGGCTCGACGGCGCGCTGTGGCCGAGGGGCGGCTAATCGACTCCTACTGCGCGGTTTGCGTCGACGGCTGAGGAACTAGCTCGTCCTGGAGCGACGGTGATCTGCGCCAGGAGCAGCCTACTGGCACCGATCTTGCTCGAATCATTTCCCGATTCGAAATGCAGGTGGCTGGATAATTATCGCGCCATAGGAGTACATTGTGAGCAACAACTGGGCAGAAACGGCCTTCTCGGAGAGGCGATGAACCTATTCCACGAGATCAAGTCCTATGTGGGGTTCGATGATGACGATGCCCGTCGGTTAAGAGCACTGCATCCGGTGGTGGAGGCCTATTTCGGCAGGATTGTGGAAAATTTCTACGATCGCCTTCAGGATCATCCGCGAGCGCGGGGAGTGTTTTCGGGTCCGGACCAGATCAAGCGGCTGCGGCAAACGCTCTACGAATGGTTGGATGGAGTCTTTTCGGGACCCTACGACCAGGAGTACTTCAAGAATCGACGCCGAATCGGGCGGGTCCATGTGGACGTGGGGCTACTTCCCCAATTTATGTTCGGGGCGATGAGCCTGATTCGAAATCAGTTCGCACAAGTGCTGGTGGAAGAAGAGCGCCAGCGCGTGGAAGAGGTATTGGATGGAGATGGTGTGGCAGCGGCGGTAATAAGCGTGGAGCGGATTCTGGACATCGAATTGACGATTATGGTCCAATCCTATTGGAATGAGTTGATGCGTCAAAAGCTTCAGATCCCGGCGGCATTGGCAACGGGGCTTGCCCATGAGGTGCGAAACCCGCTCAACGCCATCGGATTACAGATGACGCTGCTGGAGAGAAAATTGCGTACGGCACAGGTAGACAGTGGAGTGTACGAGCCGGTGTTGGAGGCGGTACATACGGAGCTACAGCGGATCCAGGGATTGAATTCGGAAATTCTGGATTTTGCAAAGCCCGTGGAGGTAGCTCCGAGTACGGTCAATCTGAAGCAGCTCATCGAGGAGGTTCAGAGGTCGCATCAGTTGACACTGGACGCCGGAGGCATACGAATGGAGGTCAATGCCACGGGGGAGGTGGAGATGGAGGGAGATAAGGCTCGCTTGTCCCAGGTGTTCGTCAATCTGATGACCAATGCCGTAGAAGCGATGCCCGAGGGAGGGACGATCAGGGTGGAGATCGAGGGGAGAAAGGAGGGAGTGGTGGTAGAGTTCAGCGATGACGGTCAGGGAATGCCGCCGGCGTTGAAGTATCAGATCTTTGATCTCTTCCACACCACGAAGGCCGGGGGGACGGGAATTGGATTGCCCATTGCCCGCAAGATCGTGGAGGCCCACGGAGGGACGATCGACGTGATGAGTCGGCCCGGAGCGGGAACGACCTTTACCCTGTATTTGCCGAACACACACCTGTGAGGAGAACGGGAGAATGAGTTTGAGTTACGAGGCGGAGCTGGAGTCGTCGAGGGCCGTGGAACCAAGAGTGCTGGTCGTCGACGACGAGCCGCGGGCTCGCCAGGCATTGGTGGAGCTTCTGGAGGGGGAGGGATACCAGGTGCGGGAGGCCTCAGATGGGTTCAAGGCGCTGGGAGTGTTGCGCAAATGGAAGCCCGAGGTCCTGTTGACGGACTGGCGTATGCCCGTCATGGACGGGATTACCTTGTTGAAGAAGGCCCGTGAGGAGTCACCGGGGCTGGCATGTGTGGTGATGACGGCCTTTGGAAGTGTGGAGAGCGCCGTGGAGGCCATGAAGGCCGGGGCCGACGATTATATGACGAAGCCTCTGAATTTTGACGCCGTGACGTTGACTCTGCAGCGGGCGATGCAGCGTCTGGCCATGCAGCGAGAATTGGAGACGTTGCGGGCCGAACAGGATCGCTCCCTGAAGACGCGAATCATCGGCAATAGCAGGCCCGTCCAACAGATGGTGTCCATGATCGATCAGGTGGCCGACTCGAGGGCCACCGTATTGGTGACCGGAGAGTCGGGGACGGGAAAGGAGCTTGTGGCGAAGCGGATTCACGAGAAGAGTTCGCGGGCCAACGGACCATTTGTGCGACTGCACTGTGCAGCGCTTGCAGAGAGTCTATTGGAGAGCGAGCTCTTCGGCCACGAAAAGGGGGCGTTTACCGGTGCGACAAGTCGGCGCCGGGGTCGCTTCGAGGAGGCCGACGGGGGGACCCTATTTCTGGACGAAATCGGTGAGATCCCCCAGTCGGTACAGGTGAAGTTGTTGCGCTTTCTGCAGCAACGCGAGTTCGAGCGCGTCGGGGGAAACGATACCCTCAGCGTGGACGTTCGAATCGTGGCTGCAACCAATCGCGAATTGGAAGAAGAGGTAAAGGAGGGGAATTTTCGCGAGGATCTGTATTTTCGGCTCAACGTCATTCATATCGAGGCCCCTCCGCTGCGTTCTCGGGCCGGGGATATTCCCGTGCTGGCAAGGCATTTCGTGGCAAAATACGCCCAGGAAAACGACAAGGATATTCGCGAGTTGTCGCCGAAGGCCATCGAACGCCTGGAGAGTTATGATTGGCCGGGAAATATTCGGGAGTTGGAAAATGTGGTGGAGCGGGCGGTGGTCCTGGCCGACAAGGAGCGCATCGAAGAGGCTCATCTGCCGGCAAGTCTGGGAAGAGGGGAGACGGTTCTGGCCGATGGTCTGCATATCCCGGGAGCGACGTTGGAGGATCTGGAGCGGTATGCCATACTCAAGACCTACGAAGCCACCGGCGGCAGTACATCGGAGACGGCGGAGATTTTAGGCATCAGCGTGCGCAAGGTGCAGTATCGGCTGCGCGACTATCGCGAAGAAGGCGTTACGATCAATTAGAGGTGAGGAGAGAGGATGAGTGATGCTTCAGCAGGAGAGGGTCTCTTTGTGAGAGACTTGATGACGGAAGATCCGGTGGTGGTTCAGCCGGAGGTATCCGTGGGTCGAGTGCTGGGGTTGATGCAGGAGGCGGCGATCCGGCACGTGCCGGTGGTCGATGAGGCGGGAATCGTGGGGGTGGTCAATGATACGGATCTGTCGTTTATTCACGGGATGCCTGGAGTGTTCGACAGGCTCAGCGATCGAGACGTGGAGAATCTGCTGGAGGCTCCGGTGGGGGTGGTGATGAAGTCCCGTTTTTTGGTCAAGCGCGACGTGGTGGTCATAGGGGCCGACGATCTACTGGAGAAGGCCGTTGACGCGATGCTTGCTCACCGAGTGAGAGCGTTGCCGGTGGTGGACGAAGAGCAGAAGCTGGTGGGGATGTTGAGCGCCGTCGATGTGTTGCGCTGGGTCAGCGACGAAGTGCTGCCAATAGAGTGACGAAGTGCTGCCAATAGATTGAGGGGAAGAAAAAAACCCGCCCACCGAATTTCTCCGGGGGCGGGTGAGTTATGCCTTGCTGAAGCGGCTACTTATTGGGGCGGTTCCATGGGAGGAGCTTGACCGCCTCCGGGAGGCTGCTGCTGCGGTTCGGCGGGGCCCATCAACTGTCGCAGGTCGATGTCGTCGTGTTCGTCGACGCGCTGCTGAAGCTCTTCGTCAGCGTGAATGCGATGGATAAAGCCGTCCAGGTCCTCGAGATCGACACCCGTGCCGTCCAGGGACTCTCGGGCCAACTGGTCGATCTCCTGAATGATCTCGAATTGCTCTTCCGGGCTGTCGGCCTGCATGGCGCGCTGCTGAGCCTCCATAGCTGCGTCTTCCATGCCGCTGAGGGCGGCAATGGCGTCGGCGAAATTATCGAGATCCTCGTCGGAGACCTCTCCTTCCAACTGGGGTGGGGCGCTGCCGAAGGGATCGCCTTCGGGTCCGTCGATGGCCATCTCCTCGGGAGCCTCCAACTGGGCGTGCTGCTCCTGGCGAGGTTCTGCCTCTTGGAGAGCGGCCTCATCGTCGTTTTGGGCCTGTTCGGAAACCGGATCGTCCGCCTCTTGCGGCGGATCACAGGCGACGGAAGTGGCGATGGCGAGGGAAGCGGCCAGGGCAATGGCCAGGGAGCGAAACAGGTTCTTTTGCAACATGAAGTTCCTCTTCAAAGGGTGATCGTGGTTTTGCAACCGGGTTGACAGATCCCGAAGATTCAATGCTTCGGGAATGGTTGGAAAATGTTGGGGTTGGAGGCCGCGAAATGAAGGCGGCCATGACGAATAAAACAAGCCTTATTATTTCTTGTCGATTGCATGTGGGGGGACGACGGGATCGACGGACTCCTGGAGTTCGTCGAAGGGTTGCGAAAAGAGATCATCGTCGTCGGCAGTCTCATAACGACTGCGGTGGCGCTGGTGTGGGAGCATTCTCCTGAACGACAGGAGAGGATTGACAGGCGCTGAGGCCGATCAACCACAGGGCGAACAATAACATACGAACCACATCCATCGTCAGATATTCCCGAGCAACCATGGGAGGGCAGCATCGAGCCGCTCCAGCCAAGCTCACTATTGCAACCTCTGTGCCGCAACACAAATGGCGAGAACGCGTGAGGCAGGGGCTGTGGGAAGTGTCTCAGGATGGGACATGTAGCAGAATGCCACACCGAAGGCCTGGTTTCTGTCGGCTGCGATCCGGTTGCCCCTGGCCGGACTCTTGGATTGCAAAGAGGCGTACAGGGGCCGGGGCGTGGCTTGGAAGGTGTTCAAAGGCATCACCGATTTTGGTGAATCACCCTCGCAGGGGCAAAGCGATTGTAGGCCACAGCCGATGGCGAACTCAGGGGCGAAGGATGTCTTCCTCGCCGCGATCTTCGAGTTCGTCGTGGAGTTGTTGTTGGAGTTCGGGATCTTGCTGGATTTCAATCATGATCTGTTCGTATTCATACAGGGTCAGGCCAGCGTCTTCGATCTCGCGCTCGATTCGGGCGATGATCTCGGCTTCTAACTCCTGAGCCTCCTCCTGGGTTTCGATCTCCTGGAGGCGCTCTTCGATCTCCTCTTCCATGTCGGCGGTGGCGACGATGACGTCGGCGATCTTTTCGATATCCTCGTCGGTGACTTCGACGGGCTCCTGCTGGGGGTCCATCGGGGAGTCGTCGGGCGGGTAGGCCTCGTCATCGTCGGCGGTCTGTGTGGGAGGAGGCGGATTCTGGGCATCGGGAGAGGTCGAACAGCCCGTGAGGATCAGGGCAAATGCAGCCAAAAGGGTGATGATGGTGCGAGGAAAACGACGAACGTCATATGACATGGGTGCCCCCCAGTGGGTGAAGTGGGATTCGAACGGATCGAAGAGATTTCAGACGCAGACGCCAAAGATCCAGAAGGCTGCGTCGGCGAAGAAAACTTTCCGATTCGTCGTCAGCGAGTGAAGGCCCAAAGTAAAGCTACACAGGATAAACCTAGTACCGGGACCGAAAAAGACCAGAAGCAGTAGGTAAGCGTTCAGTAGGATCAGGAAGTGATAGGGCCAAATTCTTGAGGGAGCGCGGGCTGGCACAGCCCGAAATGCGGCCAGGCTGGCAGCGCTGGCGTGGGGGCTGAACGCTTATAAGCGGTGGTGGGCAGGGCGGCGGGAGTCCGGAGGGTGTAAATCCTTGCATAAGGTGTGCAAAAGGGTCGCTTTGTGATGCAGAATCTGGCATGGTGGGAAGGAAGCGTTTCGGTATGCTGCTTCCGGGGGGAGATGCCCGGAGGGGTGACGGAGCGCCGGGTCGCGGGCCGGAAGATGAAAGAATCTGCCGGCTCAATACAAAGATGAAATGCCGCGTCCCATGAGGACGAGAAGTTCAGATTCGCTACCTATCGAGGAGTGACATGATGAGCGTTCGATACGAAATGACGAAGGCAAAGGTGACGGTCTTGATGATGGCCGTGGGAATGCTGGTCCTGACGGGATGCTCGTCGGCCACGGTCTACCAGATGGCGTCCGGAGAGCGTTCGGCCGGCGCCGAGGGTACGGTGACGCTGGAGCAGGACGATAACGGCAATTTCCTGGGAGTCCTGGAGATCGCCCACGCGCCGTTGCCATCGCAATTGGATGACCAGAGCTCGGTCTACGTATTGTGGATGCAGCCCGAGGACGCCAATGAGCGCTACAATATGGGCAAGATTCGCCTCGATCCCGGCGATCGAACGGGGGAATTGATATTTACCACGCCCTTTAGCGGATTCGATCTGTGGGTGACGGCAGAGCCGCATGGATCGGAGACGGCGCCCAGTGATGAGGTGGTGCTGCGCTATACCCGTTGAGCGAGGAAGTTGAGCAAAAAAAGTGGCCCGACGTCTTCGAGGACGTCGGGCCATTTTTGTTTGGTCAGCGCTCAGGGGGCTAGATGGACTCCAGAAATTCGACTTCGATCTCACGTCCCAGCCGTTCGAAGAGAAAGGATTTGAACTCCTCGCGGATCTGGACCTCAACCTGACGGATGCGCTCTTTGGAGACGTCCCATTCGTCGCCGAGAGTGACAAGGGTCTTGGGGTCTTCGGCGATCATGCGTTCGAACCAGATGGCGCGCTTTCGCTGCGTATCGATCTGTTCGCCGAAGGCATCAATGGAACTCTGGAGTCGCTTGGCCAGATCATGGTCACTGGCCAATTGTTCCGGCGTGTCCACATCGGACTCCATGCGCTCGCCGATGGTGGTGGACTCATAGCCCGGAGCCTCGGCGTCGAGGCGCACCGGCGGGGCGTCGAGTTGAGCGGCGACGCGGACCACTTCTTTTTCATCGACGTCAAGATATTCGGCCACCCGGGCCGGCGTGGGCTCCTCTCCCTGTTTGATGAGGGCCCGCCGTGCCTTCTTGAGGTTGTAGAACAATTTGCGTCCCGCACGGGAGCTGCCGATTTTGACGGGATGGACATGATTCATCAGATAATTGAGGATCATGGCCCGGATCCAGTACTGGGCGTAGCTTGTGAATTTGACGCCCCGATAGGGATCGTAACGCGTCAGGGCCTCGGCCAACCCCACGTTGCCCTCCTGGATGAGATCCAAAATATTGGACCAGCGCCGAGAATACTCCCGAGCCAATTTGACCACCAGGCGCAGGTTGGTGAGGATGAGCATCTTGCCCGCTTCCTGGTCATTTTCGTTGACGTAGCGCTCGGCGAGCTCTTGCTGTTCCTCCGCCGGCAGGGGCTCGATGTAATTGAGACGCATCAGATAAGCACTGGTGGCGTCGGTGTCGGGAGTGATGTTGAGATTTCCCTCGGAAAACATGGGCAGGCTCAGATCGCCGGACAATTCGGCGAGAGCGGCGCTGGATTCCGAGTTTTCGACAGTCGGCTGCATCGTCATGATCGATGTCCTTCTCTGGTTTGTGAACACGGTGAATGGACTACTGCTTGCCTCTGTCCTCTTGCTACGGCGTTCGTGGAATGAACACGGGCTCCTTTACGGGCCGAAACGGCCGGGGAACGAAAGAAGTTTTCGAGATTTTTGAAGAATAGCTGTTTACCTTTTGAACAGGGTTTTTCCCCCGTTTCGTGTTCAAAACATAGTCACACGCCGATTTTATTTCCAGCGACCACAAAAAATGGCCGGGGTCCCCGATACTGAATAGGGTTTGAACAGCGCCTAAGCGGCTGGTATGTCGTCGGAAATCAACGTACAGCAAAGGTGGGTACGTTTTCCAGAGGATCAAGAAGATCCCTGTTCTCCCCCGGATCGGCGGTGCTGTTCACAAGGTGTTCACCGGTCGCTCCCCGGGGGATGAAAGGGAGTTGAACACCCCTGGGGGAGGGGTGAACAGGCCCCGGCCTTGAGTTGAACAGGAGATGGCCGAAGTATTGAACAGGACCGGAGGGGCCCCCGGGGAGGCGATCGCCGGGCGGAGATCGCCTCCCCGGGGGGCCAGACAGCTCTCGGCGAAGAACAAGGGAAGCTCAAAGGAAGGTGGCCCGGCGCCGCGAGGTGTGCAAATTCAGGGTGTTCACATCGAGGTAGTTCGTCCGTAGCGGACGCAAGAGGCCGGGGGGAAGTATGAGGACAGCGCGCGGGAGCCTACAGGGGCCACGAACGCAGGTGGTGATCGGCATCGCTGTGGCGATGGTGCTCGTCGGGGGGTGTTCGACGCCAGGCGCAGCCGCCATGAATGCGCAGGAGCAAGCGGCCTATGAGACGGCCCTGGAGCGCCGGATCCAGGGCTACGTCTATGAGATGAACTGCCGTGCCCTGCTGCCGATGGCCGAGCAGTTGTTGTGGGACAAGGGGTATCGTCAGTTGGAGAAGGGACAGGAGCAGCCCGGGTTGCATACGGAGTGGCGCGACGATGACGAGGGGCAGCGCCGGATTCGGTATGTCGTCTACGCCCATGATGCGGGAGGACAGCGATGTGCCCTTCAGTTCGTGCGCCACGAAAAGGGCGGCGTCCAAGCGCTCGAGCGCCGAGACGTGTTCCAGGAGTTGGAACTCATCGAGTTCGTCGACGAAGAGGAGGCCCGACGTCTGCGCGACCGGGCTCTTCAGGAGGCCGAGGACAGAGACGACACAAAGCAGGAGCGTCGATCGGAATAGGGACTTCGACGGACGGTGTCATAGGCCGAAGGCGGCGCCACAGAAAGCCAGGGCCATCGCCAAGAGAAGGGGACGTTCCAGGGAACGGTCGTCCGTGGCACAGGCCAGGTAGACGAAGACCGGAAGAGCCCAGGCGGTGGTGATGGCAGCGGTGGTGGCCGGGCTCATCGCCAGGGCCCAGCCCAGCGCCGGGAGTGCGGCCAGAGAATACCACAGGGGAAAGTGGCGAAGACGAGTCAGGCAAATGAGGGCGGCCACGGTGACGGCGATGACGACGGCCAACTCCAGCAGGGCGGTGGTGCCCGGAAAAAGGGAGTGGCGAAGGGCCATATCCTGATGGACGGCCCGCATGGAGATATGAGCCGAGCCGGCGAAGTAGATCGCCGCGCCAATCCAGAGCGCAAACCCGAGGGGAATGGCGCCGAAGGACAGGGCAAGGGTGGCCCGGCTGTGGCGCGGATCGTGGCGGTGGCGCCAGGCGGCGAAGGCGAAGGCCGGCCACAAAAGGAGAAACTCCAGGCGACACCCGGTGGCCACCAGGGCGGCAGCGATGGCTCTGCGGGGGCGATATGTGGCGATGTAGGCGATGGCCAGCGCTCCACAGGCGGCGGCCATCTGAGCCCCCCACTGGCCGGCGGTGATGGCGAGCACGGGATTGAAGAACCACAACCAGCAGGCCCTCTCGGCGAATTGGGGCAGCTCCGTGCTGCGGGCGAAGCGATAGACGGCGATGCCCGCCAATAGCACCAAGACTTCCAGCAAGATCCAGGGGCTGAAGGCGACGAGTTGCGTGGCGAGGCCCTGCGGTACGGCAGCGGCGGCGCCATCGACGAAGCCACCGACGAGGCCGGCGAGGGCGGTGCCGTCGCGGACCTCCATAGATTTGCCGGAGGCGGCGCTCCAGATGACGACACGGCTCAAGAGCCAGGCCGTCAGGGCCGTGCGAAGGGCGGGATGTATGCGTGCGACCAGTGGATGCATAACACCGCGCAGGATAAATCGACGCGGCAAAAGATCAAATTTTTTGCGGGGCTTCGGCAGGTCGCCCGATCCGTTGAGAAATCGTCAGGGCCGGGCAGAGCAGACCTGGTTTCGGCCTCCGCGTTTGGCGCGGTAAAGAGCCTGGTCGGCGAGCTCGATGAGTTCGTTCGGAGTCTTGGCGGGGACGTCGGGAAGAGCGGCGACGCCGAGGCTGATCGTCACCGGGATATGCTGGCCGTTGAAGACGAAATCGGTGTTGTCGATGATGCTGCGAAGCCTCTCGGCGACGATATTTGCCTCGTCGATGCTCGTGCCTCGCGAGACGATGCAGAATTCCTCGCCGCCGTAGCGGGCGAAGATATCGTCGCGGCGAAGGGTGGTGATGCAGATCTCGGAAAGGCGCTTGAGGATGGCGTCGCCGGCGAGGTGGCCATAGGTATCGTTGACGTGCTTGAAGTGATCGATGTCGAAGATGATCAGACTCAGCGGAGAACGGTGCCGCAGGGCAAAGGCCAGCTCCGTATTGAGATGGTTTAGCAGGTAATTCTTATTGTAGGCCCCGGTCAGTCCGTCGCGAAGAGCGGCGTCGAACATCTCCTTTTGAAAGGTCTCATCCAATTCGTCGTGGTAGGTGAATTTGAGGATGGTCGTGGAGCCGAGGGTGATCTTGTCGCCGTCCTGAAGCTGCTGGCGCCGGTCGATGCGATTGCCGTTGAGGTAGGTGCCGTTTGCGCTCTTCAAATCCTCGATGAAGACGTCTTCGCCGTAGGAGATGAGCTGTGCGTGTTGGCGAGAGATACCGACATCGTTGACGTGCATATCGGCCTTCGAAGACCGTCCCAGGGTGGCCTGTTGGTCATCGACCTTGAACATCTTACCGACGTGGGGGCCGGAGATGACGATGAGATAGGCCTGTTCGTTTTGTCGTGCCTGCTGCGTCTGCGCCTGCTGCAATTGATTGGCGTCGACGATCAGCGTCGCATCGGAGGTTTCGGCGAGGTCCGGAGCGTCGTCTGGGCGATCATTGGTCATCTGCACGGCCGTTTCTGCTGGGTTTTCAGGGAGATAGTGGCGCAGCTATAAGGCTGAGCGCGTTCCCCTCCTGATCACTATGGGGTCAAGAATAGAAGGTTTTGTGGGTCAAGGCAACTGGGAGGACGAAGCGGAGGATATGGGAGGGGGGAGCGCCGTTGGGGGGCGGAGCTTTTCAGTCTTACGGCGATGTCGTAGAGTCGCAACCAGCGAATTAAGTGCAGGACCGTGACGCGACGATGGTGAGCGCAAGATGCTTCAACGCCCGATATTCGGATACGATCCAGCCTCAGGCCGATTCGCCATGGTCGCCGGGGCAGGGACGGTCAAGTTGTGGAATCTGGAGGGGGTGGAGACAGGAGACGAGGCGTCGCCACGGGTCTTTCGGGTCGACAACGGGCCAATCGTGGCAGTGGCCTTCGCCACGGCGCAGACGTTGGTGACGGTCCATGAGCGCGGGACGGTGGTGGGATGGGGGGTGGACTCTGTGGAGGGCGGCAAGGCCCAGAAGCTGTGGCAAGAGCAGGTGCCGATGACTGTGGCCAGCGCTGTGGGCCGAAGACATGGCGAGGAGTTGGCCATCGGCGGGGTAGATGGGGGGTTGGTGGTATTGAGGCCTTGCGACGAGGGGGCGGGGCCGATGGCAACGGTCGAATCCGCCCATGCCGACAAGATCGAGGTGCTGGTCTTTTCCAACGAGGGCGATCGGCTGGCCACCTTGGGTCGGGATCGACAGATCCGGGTATGGTCGCTCCACTTTGAAAAAGGAGAGCAACAACAAGAGGAGGCGACGCTCAGCGAGGCCTGCAGGTTGACCGGATCGGGAGGCTGGCCCCTGTGTGCGGCCTTTTCCTCGGATGGTCGCCGGCTGGCCAGCGGATGTATGGACAACGGCGTCTACGTCTGGGATCTGGAAGGTGGCGACAGGCTCGGGGTCCGATATGAGCATTATGGATGGGTCGAAGACATCGAGTGGCTTGCCGGCGATGAAGCTGTGGTGTCGGCGTCGTGGGATGAGACATTGGGGATATTCCAGGCCCATCCGCTGCGTCCACTGATGCAGATTATGCATCACGACGACTACGTGGTGCGCGTTCTGCCGGTGCCGGGGACTTCCTTTGTGGCGGCGGCCTCTTACGACACGACGGTGACGATCTGGGATTGGAAAGACGGGAGTCTCAAAGGGGTGTTGGAGGGCCACGACGACTGGGTTACGGAGCTGGTCTGGGTAGGCGATGGCCGGATGCTGAGCATCTCCAGCGATCGCACGGCGCGGTTGTGGTCCGTGGAGACGATGTCACAGCTGGCCATCCTCGGAGACTCGGTGGTGCAGTCCATCGATCTGTCAGGTGACTTCGACCTGGGAGACCTTGGTACCAGCCCTCCCTTATCGTCATTTGCGAGGTCCGATTCCCACTCGTCGGTGCTGATTCGTCAGTTCGATCCCGACGATCCGCTGGCTTCCAACCTGGAGCACGAGACGGCAGCGGAGATGCTGGACAGAGCGGTGGAGGAAAGTGGCATTGCCATGGCAATGCCAGGCTCGTCGCCCCAGGAGATCGAGGCGGTCATCGGCGATGAACTCTCCGAAGATTCCGAGGTCGAGGAACCGCCAGAAAGTGCGGATGGCGACTCGGAAGCCGAAGAGTTGCGAGAACAAGAATCCGGTGGCGAGGATCGTCAATTCGACGACGGGGAGTCGCGAAAACAAGAATCCGGTGGCGAGGATCGTCAATTCGAGGGTGAAGCCCCTCGAGAAACGCAGCCCGATTCCGACGAGCCTTCGGAGATTCAATCGCACAGCGAGGAAGAAGATCCGGCGCTGCAGCCCGACGACGATGATCCTCTACCGACCGGGGTAGGGGACGAGTTGAGCGATCTGGTACTGGACGCCATTTCCGACATCGAGGATGACGCAGAGCAGGCATCTGCACAGCCTGGTGACGACGATGACGGCTCCACCGTCGATGAGGAGGCTGTGCCCGACGACGACGGGCCGAAGCTACGTCCCGGTTCGGAGGACGAAGAAGAGAACAGCCTCGACGATGATGAGCTCGGCGACGAGAAGGGATCGCTGAAGGAAGTGAGCGAGGAAGAGGGCCAGAAAGAGGAATCGGAAGTGGGCCTGGGGATCATGGATTCGGTCTTCGATTCCATCTCCGAGGCGGGAGGAGTCGATGATGACGAGGCCTGCGGGCTGACTCCGACATCGAGTCCGGACTACGATCCACAGCCCCTTACGTCCGTCGAAGAAGTCCAACCTTTTCTGCCGGACGACGACATTCTCGATCTGGCTTTTGCCGGCTCCGGGAACAGCGACGACCAGGAAGAGTCGAGCGACGATGGCGGCGCAGACGAGGCTGGCGAGGATGAAGCCGAACTCGAGGAGGAGCCGTTCGAAGGCGGGGAGAAAGACGGCAAGCCCTCCTCCTGGGAGAGAAGTTCTTCTTCGCAGACGCTGACCCGTGGAAAGCCATTGACCGCCGTAGATGACGCGCCGGCCAAGAAGGATGTGCAATCGGTGCATAGGAAGCGAAAGAAGACCCCCCAGGGATCTCCCGGGGTTGGACGGTTCGCCCATCTGAGTGACGAGGCGAAGGGGATGACACAGACCCCGTTTTCAAGCCCCACGCCCGGGCCTCGAGTCCCCACTGGAGGGTTGAAAGATACAAGGGGGATGACACAGACGCCGTTTTCCAAACTCCCATCGAGTGCTCCGTCACCCACGGAGGAGATGTGGGAGA
>SLPW01000274.1 GCA_007131755.1 Myxococcales bacterium
CAGCCAGCGCCCAGGTGGTCATCCAGTCGCCGAGAACTCGGAAGTAGTCGACTTCCTCCCGACACTCGAACTCTCCACCGGGACCGGCGGCGAGCCCCGTCGTCACGGCCCACTCGGCGGAGATCCCCAGCCGGGCGCGCAGATGGGCCTCCACGTCACCCACGTCTCGGAGCTTCTCAGGCTGACGCCGAAGCCGCTCCCAGATCGACGACAGCGACAGGTGCTCCAATATCCCCTGCGTATTCCTGATCTGCTCCTCCAACCAACGGTCTGCCCCCTCCAGATCCACCGACTCGCTGCCCACGAAGGCCTCGATCTCCTCCGGCGGAACCTTCCCTGCCGCCGCCTCCGTCACCAGCGTACTCAACGACTTTCGATAGACCTTTCCAGCCTCATAATGCTCCAACACCGGCGTGGCCCGAATCTCATCGAAGTTGAACCCCGGCATATGGATGAGCAGCGGACGATTCGACCGCCCCTCCACCAATCCGTCGAGTTGCAACATCAACTCCAGAAAACTCCCCCGATATGCGCACACCGGATAGGGAAACTCCCCGGCCAACCACCGCCCCCGAAGCCCATCTACGAAGTCCGTATAATCGTCACTCTTGTCGAGCCACACCAGAACGCCCCGCGTCCGAAGCTCCTCCCGAACCTCCTCCTCGAGCCTCCCGGACACGAACCCCGCCCCATCACCACTCTCTGCCAAACTCTCAACTGACGGGGCCGAAACACTCATGACGGGCTCCCCCGATAACGGGATTAACGAAGCGACAACCGACGGTGTCAGAGTTTGTAACTCGGATGGTGGTGGGGATCAATCGGGGTGTGGCGCTAGCCATGCCGCCCCCCCTCAACAACCACTGCCCTTCACCCCCCGGGGACCTTCCGAGCTAGCCCCCATTTCTCACGAGGTTCGTCGCCACATTTCCCCACTGGACGGTTGCTGCCAACGACGTCTTCCCTGGGAACGAGTCGTGACCCTCAACAATTGTCTGCTTCGAGGTGGTACAACCGGATGATTCGAGGAACTTCGGGATTACTATCAGGTAATGCCATTGGCAGTAGCAGGCTTGCGGTGGCAGTGCGGACAATACTAACCTGTCTATGCCCTCTCTTCGGGCGCGCGGTAACACAAATGAGATCGCGTTAAATGACGATGAGGAGACCTCACGTGGCAGAAACACTAAAAGCGGACACGGCGAAAATCGTGGTCGTGGGAGACTTCAATCCGGCGATCTTTCAGCCGGAGTGGTTTCGCAGACACTCGCTGCTGCGCGATGCCGAGGTCGCTGCTGCGACAGAGTCAGACGATTTGATTCTTTCTCGAAGACTGGTCAATTTCGAAACAGATTGGCTGGAGTTTCAGGTGACTCCCCAGCGGCTTTTCGCCAAGGCCACACGCCCCAGTCATTTCCGTCCATTGCGCGATCTCGTTGCCGGTATTCTGCAGGTAGCCAACGATACACCGGTCGTCTTCATGGGGCTTGTGCGCATACTGATCCGGGGTCTCGACTCACGGGAGGAATGGCACCGGATCGAAGATACGTTAGTCCCTAAAGAAATGTGGGCTGATTCTCTCGAAGATCCGGGTATGCTGTCCCTCGAGATTGCCGGCGTGCCACCTTCGGAGCGGGCGACTCGAGAGGTAGTGAAGTTGACCCCCTTTGGCGATGACGAAGATGTTGGTCTGTCCTTCGAAGTCAGGGTGGAGTATCTCGCCGAAGAACTGAAACAAGCTATCGAGACGGGAGAGACGGCAGCGGGACTATTTTCCAAAATCATCACCGATGATTGGTCGGAGGTTTCGAGCCACGCCGATTCCCTCGTGGCAGACATTCTCGACAAAATTCCGGGAGATGAACCATGAGCAGCCTAGATATGCTGGCAGTCGAACATTCCACGGGTATCTCAGAAGATTGGGAATGGTTCGAAGAAAGAGGTCCGAAAGAGCAATTTCTTCGAGAGTTGAAGATGCTCGAAGACCGGCTCGCCAATCTTCCAATCAGCGAGGGTTCGGCTGAAGTGGACCTCAATCAACTTCTCATGAAGGAGATGGAGAGGTTGTGGGAAAGTTGGCGAGAGCACTCGCTCAAACCTGACTCTCGGCCAGAGACGACGGTGGATATTCTGAAGGAATGGGAAGGGGTCGTCCTAACCGTTTCCAACGATGACGTGCAGGCGCGACTAACCGACATGAATGATCCGGCAAACCAGGAAGAATTAGTCACGTTCGGTTTGGATGCCATCTCGCCGCAGGACCACGAACTAGTCGAACCGGGCGCCGTATTCTATTGGACCGTACTTCGAGAAACGGACGCCTTCGAGAACGTCCGGAATTACTCACAGATCAGATTCCGCAGATTGCCGGCCTGGAGTCGAGGCGACCTCGAGAGAGCAGAAACCGAGGCAGAGCAATTGCACGAGGAGTTATTCGGTGGAAGGGACGAGTGAAGGTGCCCCTGCGCCGGAATCGATTGAGGTGTCCATCTTCGGTCCCGGCGTTGGAGAATGTTCTGTTCTCCACCTCGGCGATGGCAAGTGGTTCGTCGTCGACTCTTGCACGGACAAGCGCGGCGATCCCATCGCGCTGAACTATCTACGAAAACTCGGGGTAAACATCACCGAAGATGTTACGGATATCTTGGTGACCCACTGGCACGACGATCATATCGCCGGTGTCGCCGAGCTATTCGAAGCTGCTGATTCTGCGACTTTCCATTGTCCCAGTGCATTTGATTCGCGAAATCTCCTACAACTTCTCTCTCTTCAGCGGGGAGCCAAGATTAGCGGTTCCAGCGGATGCGATGAACTCGCCAACGTATTTGAGATCCTCCGGGAACGAAAACCGAAATACAGCCGCACAGCCAAAGTCGGCCCTGAATTGGTCAAGGCCGACCAAGTACTCGTCAGAAAGCCCCCGCTCGAACTTCATGCCTTGAGCCCTTCCTCAACGGATATCACAAATGCTCGACATGACTTCGCGGAATTATTGCCTCAATTCAAGAGCCCAAAGCGACGCCTCCTAGAATGGTATGAGAATGACGCATCTATCGTTCTATTGCTGGTCTGTGGCGAAAGAAGCGTCCTTCTCGGCGCTGATCGGGAGACGACGGACCACCAGAATACGGGCTGGTCTGTGATCTTGAATTCTTCCGTTCGCCCTCAGGTGAAAGCAGGAGTCTATAAAGTTCCCCATCATGGGTCTGAAAATGCAGACCGCGAAGAAATCTGGACGGAGTTGTTGGAGAAGGATCCTCTCTCCGTGGTCGCACCGTATCGCACCTCCGGTCTGCCCCGAAAAAGCGACATCAAGCGATTGAAGAGCCGGACCACTCAACTCTACCTGACAGCACCGGTCGAAGGAGCCGAGCCGTCACACAGTTCCACCGGGATTGATGAAGGGATGAGAGCGGTCGCCAGGCAACGACAACTCTTGCGCTCCGGTTTTGGGCAGGTTCGTGTCAGATTTGACCGCGACGACGATGACGATGGGTTCAACGTCGCCTGTTTCGGATCGGCGCATCAGATCTGAGAATCCCGCCGCTTCCATCCTTTTTTTAGCGAACCAATACCTTGCCATTTCGCGCCCGACATTGCAGGGTTCTCAACGCCTGCTTTGAATCGTTCTCTGCAAGGTCCACATCATGTCCAACGACGACCATCCCACCATCACCGACGTACTCGACGAATTCCGCGCTGAGTTGCGGGAGAACCTCTCCGATCGTACCTACCGGAGCTACGACTCTCCTCTCCAACTCCTCGTCCACTGCATCGACGGATACGGACCCAACTACCTCAGCGGTGACGACTCCGAGCGCTGGGAGGAGGCCAACGCCTCACAGGACGCGCCGAGATTCTCCGAAGTATTCGGCCCCGAGTATATCCCCCAGCTTTTCAGCGAATTTCTGTCCTACTTCATGCCCCGCAAGGTCCAGCCCAGCAAGACACTTGCCAAGAATACGGAGAAGACGGTCCGCAAACTTCGAAAGTGGCTCACCGACAAGGGATATGTCGAACAAGCGGCGACCGATCAACCCCGCAACTCCGCCGATCTCGTCGACGCCACAAAGCTCCGCACCCTACTTGAACAAGTTACGGTCTGGGGCAGAGAGTCAGATTATCCGGACTACGACGAAGGCCACTTCTACATCGAGGACGTCGGCGACGACGCCATCACCGTCAACCGCGTGACCGGCGGCGGCACGGTCACCATCCCCCTCCCCGACGAGGTCCTCGCCAACTGCACCGAGACTATGGCTATCTCCGGCGTCATCGTTCAAGACGGCAACACCTGGAAATTCCTGGAAGTCTGGAACGTCTATCCCTGACGCCGCTTCCGGTCCTCCATCATCTCCCCAACGTCATTCAAGTAGTCGTTCAAACTCATCCCGTGAGCCTCGGCAAAGCAGCGGAGTGTCTTCGTACGGGCCCGGACCTCTCCTTGCTCGATGCGCCGCACCTGTCGGGCTGACACACCGCTGATATCCTTCTGTCGCAACCCGGAAGCCTTCCTCAATTTCCTTATCGCTCGACCCATACGGCAGTCATTCTCAATCCGTTCTCGCTTATACTTCTCCTGAAGTTTTGGGTCCTTGGCGATGCGAACCGTCTCCACGTCCAGATGCACATCGAGTTGGGGCCAATACACGTAGGCACCGTCGCTCGCCACTTCGAAGTCGAGCATCTCCTCAATCTTCGCTTTCTTGAAGGGCTTCAGCTTCCTCATTTCGATCTCGAGCGTCTCCAGGGCGCAGGTTCTGATGAACAGCACCTCCTCCTGAACCGTAGCGTCGGCGACGAGCTGGTCTTGAGCTTCCATACTCCATGCATTGAGAACGCGCTCGAATACCTGGGGATCCGAATGCACCAGCGTATTCTTGAGCGTGCGCAGATCGGCGCGGTCCAGCATCGCCGTCACCCCATGAGGGTCCCGCCCCTGCTCGACGAATAGGCCCCGAAGGTGCTTCTTCCGATTCGCCGCCTTCACGACATCAGCCACGTCGCACAATTGTAAAGGGGAGACGAGCACGAAGAGATTCAAAATCTCCTCCGCTGCTCTCTCCGACAGCTCACTAAAGACCTCGATACCGAGCTTCTCGTACCGCTTGGCCTCGCTCCCCCGAACGAGCAAATGTGGTTGTGTCGCCGTGGTCATGATGTCCTCTCTCTATTACGTTTCGGACCTTATCAACTCCTAACGAAAGCCGAAACGTCC
>SLPW01000566.1 GCA_007131755.1 Myxococcales bacterium
ATGCCGTTGATTGCTGTCAAGCAATCCATCAACAGACGGCGCTCCCTCGACCTCCACACTTTTTTGCTTTCCAATCTTTGCTATGCATCATTCCATTCCGACCTCGACTCCCTTCAGTCCATCGTCGCCGCCAAGGCCGACCAGAGCGAACTCGATGGCATCGAATCTCGTTTGACCAACGCCGAAAATGAGATCTCAGACAACGCCAGCGACATCGCCACCAACACCACCAATATCTCGAGCAATGCCGGAGCCATCACCGACAATACCGGCGCCATTACGGCTCTCGAAGACCTGACCCAGGACATGGATCGCACCACCATCCACGGACACCCGTCGGTGGTCTTCGAGGGGGTCAATCTCCACCTTCGAAACGGACTCGGCTCCACCGACGGAAGTGACGACGTTGGAAGCATTTCGACTATTGAAGTCAACGGGCTCGGAAACCTCATCGTCGGCTACGACGAGGAACGAAGTTCGAATACCGACAAGAGCGGCTCTCACAACCTGGTCGTCGGACCGCACCACAACTATCCCTCCGTCGGTGGATTGCTCGCAGGATTCCAGAACGAAACCCCTGGCCCCTACTCCTCATAACCGCCGCTTCACCGACCTCGATTGGGAGCGCCGGCTGCCTGCCCGCGTAATATTCAGGGAGTGCGGAGTAGGAGCGTAATTTCGCCATTTTGTGGCTGGCAACACTCCCCCCTCCGCCTCCCCGAAGCGGCTCTAAGTTGCGCTTAAGTCACGGGAATAAGTCTATGTAAAGCCGGGCTCGAGCTCGTTCTCGTTCTCGGGCTCGAGCTCGTTCTCGGGCTCGGGCTCGTGGTCGTGGTCGATGCCGAGGTCGAGCCCGATTCCGATGCCGAGGTCGATTCCGATGCCGAGGTCGATTCCGATGCCGAGGTCGATTCCGAGGTCGAGCCCGATTCCGAGGTCGAGGTCGAGGTCGAGGTCGAGGTCGAGGTCGAGGCCGATTCCGAGGTCGAGGCCGATTCCGAGGTCGAGCCCGATTCCGATGTCGAGCTCGATTTCGGCCTAAGCGGGGAGAGCCGTGAACCGGTTGCTGTTTCTTCGCCGAGGACCATGTCTCAAGGACTGCGCAGGCACTACAATCCAAGTAGAATAAAGAAGTCGGTCGGAGATCGGAGACCGCCGGGACTGTCGCTACGCCCGTATTCAGCTTCTTGACTCGATGGATCTCCGAGCTCCGACCAACTTCTACTTTCTGTGACGATATGTGCCGGCAACCCACCGCCCATAGCGACTTGCCCTCACCGTTTCATCTGACGCCGAACCCGGTGACGGGTCAACAACTCGGCCAATTCGACACGTCCGCCCACTTCGAGCTCTTCGTAGGCCGCATGCAGGTGGCCCTTTACGGTATTCGGACTGCGCCCGGTGGCCTCGGCAATCTCGACGTTCGTCGCTCCCGTGGCGGCGTATTCGACGATCTCGCGCTGGGCGTCCGTGAGTCGAGCGATGGGATGGAGCTGAGGCCGAAGCGGCCTCGAGAAGCTGGCGAGGTAACGAGACTCTCCGCCTCCGCACAGCCGGGAGATGGTGACCTCCGCACAGTCCAGCAGCAAGACGCAGGCATTGGTATCCCCGGGGTCCACCCGGCGAACGGCGTCCGACAGGGCTTCGCGACGCCTCTCGGACAGATAGGGAGCAAGTTGGGGGGAGAGGTACTCTACGACGCCCGTGGGACGTAGAACTGCAGAAAGGCCCTCCGGGACGACCTCGCCACCACGCAGCTCGTCGACGGCACAGATGACGCTGCGTAGCGGCCCGGCGATACGATCCATAGCGCGCCGAAGGTGGCCGTTGCATACGGGCTGATCGACGCGGCGATGAACGCCGAGCCACCCCGCCAGGCGACTGCCTCGATACACCAGCATTCGGCAGGCGCTGTGGACGTCGAAGGGCTCGAGATATTGGCGATAAAGCGTGGAGTCCTCGATCCCCATCTTGCGCAGGTTATGGGTCTGAAAGCGGTTGATCGCCCGCCGCGGCGGCCGCTCCGGCTTCAGCGTCGGAGTGCCTAAAATCGGCGCTCCGTCGGCCGCTGCGGCGTATTCTCGAAAACGACGCCCGCCTCGCACCCTCATTCCATCGTAGTGATACCTGCCGTCGATCTCGGCGATACGAAAATAGATCAGCATCCCCACCGACGCCTGCGCCTCGACGACGTCGAGCACCCTTTCGACGGCCCCGTCGGGATCGTCGGGCGTCATGGTGATGGCCTCTTGCAGCTTCGCTTCAACGTCCTCCCCGGATGTGACAGATCCTGCCATCCGTAATGCCTCGTCAATCAGGGGTTGAATTTATCGCCTCATCTCCTCCATCCCAGATCTCCTGCTTCCACTGCTGGGTGGTGGTGACCCGTAATCCGTGGCGGAAGAAGCGCCGTTCAGCACCGCCGAGGAGTGGTTTAAGACTTCTGTCGAGCCCATCCAGCCTTTCAACGCCGTTGATTGCTGTCAAGCAATCCGTCAGCAGGCGACGCCCCGTCGGCGACAATTCGCTACCTTTATTTGATCTTCTCTGACCCATGTCGCTATAAATGGGACTATCTTATGAGATATCGATCAAAATTTATTCATCCCATCCAAATCCATAAGGGGGAAATTCGTGAAGTTCTGCAGCCCACGCGCGGCGGGCGTCCTTCTATGTCTATTGACGATCGCAACCTTTGCAGCCTGTTCCAGCGATCCCGATACACATACGCCGGATACAGGCGAAAATATCGAGCCCGGTCCCGATACTGGCGAGCCCGATACAAGTGAACCCGACACTGGCGAGCCCGACACGGGTGAACCCGATACTGGCGAGCCCGACGATGAGGGCTTGGTCCTCCAGGGGCACCTCGCCCCATCGGGCGGCATGTCGATGAGCAATAGTTTTACGCTCTCCGGCGAACTGGCGCCCAATATGCCGGGCACCTCGAGCAGCTCCTCGAGCTTCGTCCTCGAGCAGACCCCGCCCATATTGATCGTCAAAGACAGTGATGAATGACTATGAAGGGAGCGCGGGCTGCCAGCCCGCACTGCGGCCAAGCTGGCCACGCGCCCATAACAAACGGAGTTCGAAAATGAAGAAATCTACCTGGATCATTGCCCTCATTGTTGCGCTCTCGCTACTTCTCACCTCGTCGGCCCTGGCCAGTGTGCCACAGACGATGACCTATCACGGGAATCTATCTACCTCCGCAGGCGAACCCGTCGACGACGTCGTGGAGGCCACCTTTCGTATCTACGACGCAGAAGCGGGAGGAAGCGAACTCTGGAGCGAGGAGATGTCCTCCATCGACGTCGTCGACGGAAGTTTTTCGGCCACCCTGGGAGCCACGCAGGCGCTGAGTGAGGTCTTTGACGGCGGCGACTACTGGCTCGAGATCACCATCGAGGGAGAACCGCTCAACCCACGGACACCGGTGGACTCCGTCCCCTACGCGATGCGTGCCGGCAGCGCCGGTGACGCCCAGACCCTTCAAGGTGTTGCTCCCGAAGAACTCTCTGCCGGAACGGAAGCATCGAATATCGAATTCGACAATACGGACTCCGGCCTGGAAGCGACGGATGCCCAGGCGGCACTTGCCGAGCTAAACCAGCGCATCGACGACCTGGAATCAGCGCTGGCCGGCAAGGCCGACCAATCCGACCTCGACGCCCTGCAGAGTACCGTCGCCGACAAGGCCGACCAATCCGACCTCGACGCTCTCCAGAGCACCGTCGCCGATAAGGCCGCTCAGAGCGAAGTGGATGATATCGACTCTCGGCTCACCGACGCCGAGGACGAACTCTCCGATAACACCGCCGACATCGCCGCCAATGCCACCAATATCTCGAGCAACGCCGACGCCATCACATCCCTCGAGAGCCTAACCCAGGATATGGAGCGCACTACCGTCCACGGATATCAATCGGTGGTCTTCGAAGGGGTCAATCTCCATGTGCGCAACGGGCTCGGCTCCACCGACGGAAGCGACGATCTCGGCAATCCGACGAATACGGAAGTCAACGGACTCGGCAACCTCATCGTCGGCTATGATGAAGAACAGTCTTCGGACAGCGATAAAACCGGCTCTCATAATCTGGTCGTCGGACCACGTCATAACTATTCGTCCATCGGTGGGTTGATTGCTGGTTTCCACAATGAAACCCACGATCTCTACTCCTCCGTCAGCGCCGGACGCTTCAACCAGGCCCAGGGCATGTTATCCTCGATCAGTGGCGGAATAAACAACGTGGCATCAGGAGACGATTCCTCCGTGTGCGGCGGAGAAGAAAACGTGGCCGAAGGCTTGCGGTCCACCGTCAGCGGCGGTCAGGAAAATTCCGCAGAGGGCACCAATTCTTCCGTCAGTGGCGGACTTGAAAATACGGCCTCCGGCTATGGCTCCTCCGTCAGCGGCGGGGAAGAAAACGAGGCCTCTGGCTTTAGAGCCTCCGTCAGCGGCGGACGAGACAACATTGCCTCCGGCTATGGCTCCTCCGTCAGCGGCGGCGACCAGACCACGGCGGACTCCCAATATGAATGGGCGGCGGGAAGCCTGTCGGAATAGCCGTCGCTTCGTCGACGTCGATTAGCTTATTCGCCCCCCCGGGGCGGCCTGCACTGCGGCTGGCCCCGGGCAAGGGGGCGTGTTGTGTGGGGCACCGGGTCACCGACCCACTTCGCCATAGTATCACGAGCCCAAGGCACGTGGCTGTCTACGTCGGCCTGAACAGCGGCCGAAATGCTCGGGAGCACAAGGCGTCCCTGCGCCCTCCGACCTCCAACCCCCGACCTCCGACTTCCGACCACTGTCCCTTGCCCACCACAATCCATCCGTTATAACGGGGCGTCCAATTTCGCGTTGACCTTTTTCCACCACCAGCGAGCGCCTTGCATGAATATCGATCAGAGCTACGAGCCGACGGACGTCGAGAGCGGATGGTACGACTTCTGGATGGACAACGGGTTCTTCGAGGCCGACGTCGACAGCGACCGCGAGCCCTATACGATCATGATCCCGCCGCCGAATGTGACGGGCAGCCTCCATATGGGGCACGCCCTCTTCGTGACCCTTCAGGATCTCCTGATCCGCTGGAAGCGAATGGACGGCTATGAAGCGCTGTGGCTTCCGGGCACGGACCACGCCGGCATCGCCACCCAGGTGATGGTGGAGCGCCAGCTCGCAAAAGAGGGCACGGACCGCCACGAG
>SLPW01000139.1 GCA_007131755.1 Myxococcales bacterium
GCGCGCATCGGTCAGGCTCTGGAGCATTGCGAGAAGTATTTGTAGCACCGAACCCCGGGCTCCCTGAACAAAGGTCGGCCGGGGTTACAAATGAAGCGTTGTGGCGAGGAAGGTCGATGGGAAGAGCGTTGCGACCCCATAAAGGTCAAGGCACCGAACCGGACGTTTTGTACATCCCACAGCGAAGGCAATTGATCCTCCCCGTGAAAGATGAACGGGGAGGTGGGCCCAGGCCGGGGGACCCGGCCGTTTGGGCCCGGAGGGGTCCTGCGTACACCCCGGATCTATATTGGGAAACGACCGTTCGAAAACCCCGCCGTCGTAGCGCGGTGTCGAGACACCCGGCACACCCGTGTTGCCGTGGTTTGTGTGACGGTCGGTGATTTCGGGGACCGTATGTTCGTTGCGGCGAAGGGATGGGGTTGTCTGGACGTTCGAATCACGAGCCCAAGGCCCGTGACTGCCTGTGTCGGCCTTAAACAGCGGCCGAAATGCTCGGGAGCACAAGGCGTCCCTGCGCGGAGGTTCATTCGACGATCTATTGCAGGTTGGACGTGCCGTGTCCGCGGGCCGGTTGCCAAAGGCCCTTCGAAACCGGGCTCCCTACCCTGAGCTCAGGTCAGGCCCCGGATGAAGACTTTCTGGAGCCGATAACATCTTGTTATCGCTGCGGTCGCAGGCCGCGGCGTTGCGATGACAGCCTGACTTCCTCGCGTTGCTCGTCGTCCGGCCGGGGGATGTCATCGGCTCCAATTGGTGTGCTAAGGTGAGCCAACGATCGACACAAGCGTTCAGCTTTTGGTCCGCGACGTCCGTGACCCCAGGCTCCTTGAACAGCAGTCGGCTGGGGCTACGAAAGAAGCAGACGGAGATTTGGGGGTAGTCGGGGTGGGGGATCGACTCTTTCGGGTATGCGGGCCCAAATCGATCTCCAAACGCCCGTTGCGCTCCCAAGAGCAACCACCGAATGTACATTGCGCTCCCAACAGCAACCACCGAACGTACATTGCTTCTTGCTTAGCCCCGGCTGACCGAGCGTAGCGAGGGAGTCCGGGGTCGTGATCACGCCGTATCGGGATCGTGGGGGATACTCCCCCGCGGGGCGCGGAAGAACATAAAGGGCGTATAGCGCTCGAGGTTGGAGACGCGGGAGGTGTAGATGTCGGCGTAGCGCTCGATCTGGCGGGTGAGATGGCTCTTGTCGTTGCCCGTGCGCATCAGGTAGCCCCAGGCGGTGTTGAATTGGGCGCCGTCGCGTCGGACGCGGGGGGCGAGCTCCTCGTCGAGGGCGACCAATTCGTGGCGGATCGCTTCGATGCGGGCCTTTAGTTCGTCGTCTGGTTTCGTGGTGAAGGGGCGCTCGTCGTGCTCGCGGCGCTGGATGGCGAGGCGGGCGCGGGCGTATTCGTCCTCGAGGCGCACCTTCTCGAACATGCGGCGGCGGATCTCTTGCTGGTTTTCGCGGTTTGCGTCGATGGTGCGCATCTCGCGCTCGAGCTCGCGCATCACCAGGGCCGTGCGCCAGCGAAGGACGCTCTTGGTGATGTTGACGTCCGAGAAGAGGTGGTCGCCCACATAGAGGATCTCGTCGCCGGACATTCCCAGGCATTCCTCGATGAGGGTGGCGTTTCCGCCGTAATAGATGCGCCCCTCCTCGAGGGTGCCCACCCAGGGCTCCAGCAGACCATCTTCGCTGACGACCTCGAAGATGGGCGGTGTATGTTGAAAGAAGGCCGGTTTTCGGGCGGCGACGACGCCGATATCGAAGAGGTCGCGCCAGGTCTGGCCGTCGGGCATGAATGGGTCGACGGCGTAGGTGAGCATGAAGTTGGTATATTCGAAGCCGGAGTTGGTGATGAGGATGAGCTTTTTTCCGGCCTGGCGCTGATCGCGAAGGGTCCTTGGCATTCCCGCGTCGCGTTCGACGTAGCGATCGGGGTCGGCCATGATCTCGCCCTTTAACTCCCCCTCGATGTGGGCGGCGTCCAGAATCTCCTGTACCCGCCAGTACAGGTCTGCGTAGCCCATCACCTCCGGGAGTAATCCCTCATCGAGCATCTCCACCAATTGGCTGTACATCACGGCGGAGGAGATGGAGAAAAAGGTATTCAAAAAGATCCAGCGCGAGCGCTGTGAGAGATCTACCAGGGTGCGCGTATAGTTCTTGCGCATCTGGGAATAGGGGATGAGGTCCGTGCCGTGGGCTGCGCGCCAGATATAGCCGAAGCGGTTGGCCTTGACGACGTTACCCAGCTTCAGATCGATGACTAGCCCGCGGGTGACCAGGTGGGGCTCGAAGGTGAGTTCGTCGACGGGCCAGCCCTCTTCGAGGAGGCGCAGCTTGATATGCTCGTAGGCCCGTCCCTCCCAGGCCTCGACGTTATAATGGACCAAAGTATAGTCCATATCGTAGCCGATGGCTTTGATGGAGCGAAGGTTGAGCGACCGGTTGCAATAGACGCCGCGCTCATGGGCGATATCGTCGTAGACGTGGAAGGTACCGAAGGTCATGGTCTAAACCGTACGTCGCCCATGCCGGGGCATGCCGGAAAGGTTAGTCGCCGTAGGCCTCGTCGTAGTCGGCCATCGACGCCTCGATGACGTCTCGCGCCACGTCGGCGTCGTAGACGGTCTCGATGGATACTTCGTGGGATCCGTTGCCCGGGACTTCTTTATAGGTCAGAAAGTAGTGGCGAAGCCGGGTGATCATGGGTTGGGGGATATCGTCGATGGAGCGGGCGTCGCCCCAGACGTAGTCGTTCTGCAGGACGGCGATGATCTTGTCGTCCGCCTCGCCACCGTCGATCATATGAAGGCCGCCGATGACGCGAGCGGAGAGCAAGATCTCCGATCGCTCGATGGGGCATTCGCTGACGACGCAGATATCGAGGGGATCCCGGTCGCCCTCGTCGGTGTAGTCCGACAGGGCGCCGACGCGAGCGGCGCAGTAGGTCCGGGGGATGAACCCGTAGGCCATGGGAAGTTGCGAGGAGAGCTTGCGGGGGCGATCCACGCAGAGGATGCCCGTTTTTTTGTCGATTTCGTATTTGACCCCGTCGGAAGGGGTCATCTCGACATAGACGTTGACGACGTCGGGGGCGTCGTCTCCCGCCGCCAATCCGTGCCAGGGATGAGGCCGGAAGCGGTCGTAGGACTTGGTAGACATGGTGTTGGCTCCTGATGAAACAAAAAAATCAAGGACGGGCATCCTTTCTTCGACGCCGTCGTGATGTCAAGTAGGATCACCATGATGGAAGCGATCGGTTTTCATCGGTCGCAGTACCCAGGCCCAGGCCCAGGCCCTCGCCCAGGCCCGCGTTTAGCAGTTTCTCTTCGCTCCGACGTGCCATCTACAGTTGTCTATTGCCCGGACCTTGATCTGCGCTGTGCGGTCTTTCTTGACCCAGCCTCATTTGCCAGTGCGATGAAACTCCGGGCCAGGGCCAGGGCTGGGAGATGGGAGCGTTCTGAGCACTTCGTGTCCGACATTCGTTCGAAGTAGATTACTCGTCACCACTATCGACGAGGCGGCGCTCCCAATTGAGCGCCGTTTCGACGATGGTGTCGAGGTCGTCGTAGCGTGGGGTCCAGTCCAGGGTGTCGCGGATCGCCGTGGCGTCGGCGACGAGCTCCGGGGGGTCGCCGGCGCGGCGGGGCGCCTGGCGGACATCGAAGTCGACGCCGGAGACTCGCTTTACGGCGTCGACGACCTGGCGAACGGAGAATCCACGCTGGTAGCCGCAATTGAAGACTCGGCTCGCAGATCCGCCTCGAAGGTGGTGAAGGGTCCGGATGTGGGCGTCGGCCAGGTCGGTGACGTGAATATAGTCTCGGATGCAGGTGCCGTCGGCGGTGGGATAGTCGGTGCCGAAGATGGAGAGGTGAGGCCGAAGTCCGAGGGCGGTCTGCGTGGTGACCTTGATGAGGTGGGTGGCGTCGGGGGTGGCCTGGCCTGTGCGGCCGGCCGGATCGGCGCCGGCGACGTTGAAGTAGCGAAGCGCCACGTAGCGAAGACCCGTGGCTCGGGCGGTGTCCTCGAGCATCCACTCCGTCATCAACTTCGAGCGCCCGTAGGGATTGATGGGGGCCGTGGGCGTCGATTCCGTGACCGGGCAGTGGTCGGGTTGGCCGTAAACGGCGGCTGTGGAGGAGAAGATGAATTGATGGACGCCTCGTCGGACGCACCATTCGATGAGAGTGCGCGTCTTGGCGGTGTTGTTCAGGTAGTAGCTCAGGGGGTCTTCGACGGATTCGGGGACGACGATGCTTCCGGCGAAGTGCATCACGGCGTCTACCTCGGGGGTGAGGACCTCGTCGAGGAGGGCTTCGTCGCCGATATCTCCGACGACGAGCTCGGCCTCTTCGGGGAGCAGATCTCGGCGGCCCGTCGACAAGTCGTCGACGACGACGACCTCTTCGCCGGCGTCGACGAGGGCGTGGACGACGTGGCTTCCGATGTATCCTGCGCCGCCTGTGACTAGGATCTGCATGAAATCGCTCGCGGTAGAGGGAAAAGCGGAAATGCCGGGGGAGGATAGCGGTAGTGGGCTTGTGAGGTCTAGGCGGAGAGATGAGTTCCAACGACGGCGGTCCCGAACAATTTATCGAAACGGACCATCTCGAAGAGGATCTCGAGGGGAGGACCGTGCGCGGCGGGGCGATCACGTCGGTGGCTCAGGCGTTGAAGTCATTGTTGATGGTGGGGTCGACGGTGGTGCTGGCCCGATTGTTGACGCCCGAGGACTTCGGATTGGTGGCGATGGTGACGGCCGTCACCGGCTTTTTGTCGATGTTCAAGGATATGGGCCTGGCGATGGTCACCGTTCAGCGCGAGGAGATCACCCATCGCCAGGTGAGCGCCTTATTCTGGATCAACGCCGCGCTGGGACTTGCGATTACCCTGGTACTCGCCGGCCTCTCCTGGGGGCTGGCCTGGTTCTACGGGCAGCCGGAGGTGATGTGGATCGCCATCGTATTGGCTCTGTCGTTTATGGTCGACGGGCTGACGGTGCAGCACGAAGCGTTGATGCGCCGACAGATGCGCTATCGGGCCCTGGCGGTGGTGGAGGTGATCTCCGTGGCCGCCGGAGTGGCGGCGGCGCTGATCTTGGCCTGGCAGGGCTTCGGGTTCTGGGCGCTCGTGGCGAATCTGGTGGTCTTTTCGGCGGTGAATCTGGTGATCGTCTGGCTCGTATTTCCCTGGCGGCCGGCGATGCCTGCAAAGGCGGAGGAGATGTGGGAGCTGCTTCGCTTCGGGGCCAACCTGACGGGGTTTAGCTTCGTGAACTACTTCGCCCGCAATCTCGACGACGTGCTCATCGGGCGGTTTCACGGGGCGAATGAGCTGGGGCTGTACCAGAAGGCCTACGAGATCTTGATGGTGCCCATCACCCAGATCAATCGTCCGGCGAGTCGCGTGGCGATTCCGGCGCTGTCTCGATTGGTCGGTGAGCCGGAGCGTTATCGCAAAGCCTATATGCGCATTCTGGAGAAGCTTCTATTGGTGACCATGCCCCTGGGAGCGCTGTTGATCCTGTCTGCGGACTGGGTGGTGTTGACCATCCTCGGCGATCAGTGGACGGCGGCGGCGGTCATCTTCGCCGCCCTCGGGGTGTCGATCTTCGCCCAGGCCATCGGAAATACGACGGGGTGGCTATTCATCTCTCAGGACCGCACGGACGAGATGTTTCGCTGGGGCTTTATCGGCGCCGCAACGGCGATCGCCTCGTTTGTCATCGGGCTTCCCTGGGGCGCCTTCGGGGTGGCCGTCGCCTATTCGGCGGTGGGGGTGATGGTGCGCACGCCCTGGCTATTGTGGTTCGTGGGAAGGAAGGGGCCCGTGCGGACGCTGGACTTCTATCGGGCGGTCTGGCCGGGATTCGTGGCCGCTGTGGGAGCAGGGGCGGCGGTTGCGGGTTTTCGGTGGGTGACCATCTTCGACGTGTCGGTTGTGAATCTGGTGTTTTCGATCCCCATCGCCGTCGGCGGGGCGCTCGTGGTGACCGTGGTCTATCCGCGGGGAAGGGAGGTGTTGGCCGATGGGATTTATTTGATGCGTCACTTGAGGGGGAGTGGCGACGAGGAGGGATGATCGTTACGGGGGCAACAACTGCACGGGGGCAACAACTACAACAGAAAAATGATAAGGAAGGAAAAAGAATCGGAAATCGGAAATCGGAAAGGCGAAAGCGGCGATTTGTGTTTGTGCGGTCAACTATCGGCATATTGTTGTACCTACCGCTAATGAACTCCGATCGGCGAACGGTATTTTCCGATTTCCGATTGCCAATTTTAAATTCCTTTTTTTCTGTTGTTGTTGTTTCGGCCCCCACGGAAACCTTGCGTTTAAATAGGGAACGGGTGATGTGGCGTCTGGGGCCGATGACGATAGCAGTAGTTGGCGAGGGACCGGTCTGTGACGAGGTATGCGCCGAGCTCTCCGTGCTGGAGGAGGTGGAGAGCGAAAAGCCCGCCGTTGTCTTTCGGTTCGTCGACGAGGTGGAGGCGCCGCCGGGGGCGGTGCACGTTGGAACTTGGCGGTTCGGCGAGTGCTGTGTGGCAGGTAATGGAGCCGGATATGAGTTTAAAATGCGCCGCGGTGTGGATGGGACATATGTTGTCGATGTAGCGCCGGAGAGACGCAGAAGGAAGTTCGGGGACGCGCTGTCGCGGGCCTGGGATTGGAATTATCTCGGGCCTTCTGAGAAGGCGGCCAAGAACTTTATGTACGGTCTCTTCGATACGGTGACGGCCCTTGCGCTCCTGGAGCGTGGAGCCAGTTATTTGCACGCCAGCAGCTTCGAATCTGGCGGGGAGGCGACGGCGCTCGTCGCCTGGGGAGGGGTGGGAAAGACATCGTCGGTGCTCAAATTGATGGTCCGTGAGGGAGTGCGCTATCTGAGCGACGATCTGGGGTTGGTGGATGCAAACGGGGTAGCCTGGAGGACGCCGAAGAGGCTGCAGATCTACGGATATAACGTGGACGGCCAGAGGGGCTTAGATGAGCGTTTGTTGCGGGGCAGGGGTCCTGTGGACCGGCTGAACTGGCATTGGCGGCAGCGTCGGTTCGGGCCGAAGAAGGTACGGCGTCGGATGGCGGTGGAGGAGTTGTTCGGAGAGGAATATGTGGCAGTGTCGGCATCGATGAAGCGGGTGGTTTTTTTGGAGCGGGCCGATGTTGCGGTCCCGGTGGTGGAGCCCATCCGTGGCGAAGACATGGCGCAGAGGGCGGCGTCGATTCTGGTGGATGAATTGGAGACGTTGTTTTCGCTGGCCGTGGCTGCCGAGAGTCACGGAGTCGACGTGGGGATTCCGACCTGTGGAGAGCTTCGGCGGGCGATGGAGAGGGTGCTGGGTGAGGCATTTTCGGGCTGCGGAGCGTGGGTGGTTAGAGTGCCCGTGGAGGCGCGACCGGAGGAGTTGGCGGTAGTGGTTTGGGAGGTTTTTGGGGGGTAAGCGCATCGCCATTTGCGAAAAGCACGAGGAGATAAGGGGATAGAGGGGATAGGGAGATAAATTCCATCCCCATATCCCCCTAATCCCCATATCTCCTTTGCCTTTTTGTGGCGCGATTTCCGTAGGGATACTGGTCGAGAAAGTGAAAAAAGAATCGGAAGTCGGAAATCGGAAATTTAGGTGGACGCAGAGGAGAGAGATGCATGTTGCGGTGGTGACAGGTCATTTTCCGACGGTGTCGGAGACCTTCGTGCTCGATCAGATCACGGGCCTCGTCGACGCGGGACACAAGGTCACGGTCATCGCCTCTGCGCCCAGGGGCGATGTAGAGGCTCATGACGTGGTCGAGGAGTATGGGCTGTTGGAGCAAGTCGTCTATTGGTCGGGGATTCCGGGAGTGACGTGGATGCTGGAGGCGGGTCGCGGGGGGCTCAATCGGCGAATACTCAGTGAACTCGGTGAGCTGGCGCGTGTGATAAGGGACAGCGGGGAATCGGTGTTTCGGCTTGCAAATAGGGCGGTTCACCTGTCGAGGACGCCCCGCTTTGACGCGATCTTATGTCATTTTGGACATGTCGGTCTGATCTGCGAGGTGCTCCGAGCGCTTGGAAAGCTCAGGGGACCGTTGGCGACGGTATTTCACGGGTGGGATATGAGCGCCTTCGTGAACAGGCGTGGCGATAGGGTCTATGACAGGCTCTTCGAGAAGGGTGATCTCCTTCTTCCGATAAGTGAGTTCTGGCGGCGGCGGCTGGTGGAGATGGGAGCGCCGAAGGAGAAGGTCTTCGTGCAGCGCATGGGGGTGGACCCGGAGCGGTTTTCGTTTCGGAAGAGAAGAAGCACCGGGAAAGCAGTGCGGATTCTGACGGTGGGCCGGCTGGTGGAGAAAAAGGGCATTCGCTACGGCATCGAGGCTTTCGCGCGGCTGGCCGACGACTTTCCGAACGCTCGCTACAGGGTGATCGGCGACGGGCCGCTTCGAGAGGAGTTGGAAGATCTCTGCACGATGCTGGGAGCCGCAAAGCGAGTGGAGTTTGTGGGATGGCGCACCCGCGCCGAGGTAAAAAAGGAGTTGGGTGAGCATCATCTGCTGGTGGCGCCGAGCGTCAGGGCCGCCGACGGCGATATGGAGGGGATTCCCGTGGTGTTGATGGAGGCCATGGCGACGGGGATGCCCGTAGTGTCGACGAGGCATAGCGGGATACCGGAGCTCGTGGCCGACGGGGAGTCGGGGATTCTGGTGGAGGAGCGCGACGTGGCGGGGCTGGCGGAAGCGCTTCGACGGCTTCTGGAGGAGCGGGAGAGTTGGGGGCAGTTGGGGCAGCAGGGGAGGCAGATCGTGGAGAAGCGCTTTTCCGTGGGGCAGTGGAACCGGACGTTGGTGGAGCGGTTGGAGGAGATGGGGTGAGCTATGCCGCGGGTGCTGTTTTTTGCCGATCAGACCATCGATGAACCGCGGACTCCGGGGGCAGCACATCCGGGAGGGGCGGAGCTTACGGATGCGGCGGCGGTGGGTGCCTGCCCGTGGCCCGTTGAGTTAGCGCGCACCGAAGAGGTAAACCCGCGGCATTTGCGTGAATTCGACGTCCATGTGGTGGGGAATTTCGACGGCCGCGACGTGGAGCTGACCAGGGAGTTGTGCCGGCTGGGGCGGCACGTATTATTCGAGCACGATCTGCGAATCTGCTTCTGGCGCGGCAATTTTCCGGCGTCTCCGGAATATGCTCATCACTACGGGCATCGCTGCATCTGCACTCATCGCCACCTTCGCGGGCTATACGGGCGGGCGCTGGGGACGATCTTTTTGACGCATCACCAACTCGACAACTATCGGCGAAATCCCTTCTTTCGGGCCCGGCGGCCCCTGGTGCTGGGGACGTCGCTGATGGATCGGGAGTTCTTCGAACGGGTGGAAAGGTTGCGGCGCGCGCCGAGACGTCGTGATATCTCCCGTGCAGTGGTCTATTCGACGAGTGACTTCAAGGGGTTCGATCCGGCACGCGGCTACTGCAGGGAACAGGGTCGTGAGCCCTTCGTGATACGCGATCTGAAGCCCCAGGAGGTGCTGGACGTCCTGGAGCGAACGCAGCGCTTCGTCTATCTGCCGAGGGGTCGGGAGGCGGCGGGGCGGATGGTCTTAGAGGCCAGATTTTTGGGCTGCGAAGTGGTGGCGAACGAAAATGTGTCCGTCTGTGGCGAGTCCTGGTGGAATCTGGAGGACGAACAGGCATTGGAAGTGGTGCGCGATGGGCCGAATCGCTTCTGGCGCCTCGTGGAGAGGCTTTTTCGTGATTCTGCTGGCGAGCGCCGGAAGATGCGGAGTCGACGCCTGTGGAGAGGCGTCGATCCCGTGGTGAATCTGGGGCTGGCCGTGGCACAGCGCGTAGGCGTTGTGGGGCCTCTGGCAAGGTGGGCGACGAAAGGGCACCGGAGGGCGGCCTTTCGGCCGCACCTCGTGGCGCCGGTCACATCGTAGGCGCTTCGGGCTCCGGTTGTTGGGCCTCCTCGATGTCGGCGGGGTCGATGTCCTCGAATTCGTCGACCGTCTCGGCATCATCGGTGTCGATGCCGAAGAGTTGAGGAGGCACGTCGTCCGGATTTCCGACGACGCCGAATTGGAAGGTGTGCAGGTATTGCTGGGCCACGCGCTGGAGGTCCTCGGTGGTGACGGCCATGATCTGGTCCAGGAAGGTCTGCGAGGTGGTCCAGTCGCCGGTGAAGAGCTGAGCTCTGGCGAGCTGGCCGGCGATCCTGGCGTTGGTCTCCAGGTCCTGGTAGTGACTCGTCAAAAAGACGTTTCGCACCTCTTCGAGATCCGTCTCGTCGATGGGCTCGTTCTGCAGGCGCTCCACCTCGGTCATGATGACCGGAATGGTGGCCTCGGGATCGACAGCGGTGACGTAGAGAAAGCCCACGTTGTCTGCGCGGTCGCCCAGCCCGGAGCTGACGGCGTAGGTGAGATTTCGCTTCGTGCGCACTTCTTCGAAGAGCCTGTTGCGCAAGTGGCGCTTGGCCAAAGTGAGCGCGGCGTAGTCCTCATGCCCGCGGGCAGGGGCGTCGTAGTAGCCCAGGATATAGTTGGTGGGCAGATCCATATTCTCGACCCGAAGGGCGGCGGCGTCGGGAGAGATTCCGGGAAGCTCGGGGACCTCTATGCCGGCCGGCTGTACACGGCCAAGGCTCGCGCGGACTCGCTCTTCCACATCTTCCCGGTCTACGTTGCCTACCACCACCAGGAGCATGCGCTCGGGAGCCAGCATGGATCTCTGCCAGGCTCGCAGATGGTCCGTCGTAAATTGGGACACCGTTTGTTCCGTGCCCAACTCGCGAACCTGATAGGGGTGGTCGGCGAAGGTCAGGTCTCGGGTCACCTCGTTGACGAGGCGATCCGGGTTGTCGACGATGCTGCGGATATTGGCGAGCTGGCGGTCGCGCTGAATTTCGAGTTCGTCTGCGGGCAAGGCCGGTTCGAAGACGGACTCCACGAAGAGTTCCCAGGTATCGTCGAAATGCTCACGGACGGAGCGCATGGAATAGCCCGTGAAGTCGCGGCCGGCGAAGAAACTGACCGAGGAGCCGACGGCGTCGAGGCGGGCGTTGAATTCGTCTCTCGGAGTGGACTCGGTGCCGCCGTTGGTGGCCACGGACAGGGCCAGGCGCTCGATGCCGGCGGTGGTGTCGTCGAGCATGGCCGAGCCGCCTGCGAAGAAGAGACGCACGGCGACGACCTCGTTGGCCGGCGTCGGCATGTGGATGACCTTCAGATCGCCGACGTAAAAGGAGGAGATATCGTCGACGGTCTGACCGTCCACGACCTCCGGTTCATCGTCGCGAAGTGAGAGTTCGCGATATTCGGGGATATTGGGCCGAAATTCTTCGCCGGCGTGGACTTCGTCCTCCGCTTCGTCCTCGAATTCCGGCAGGGGTGCCGGCGGGGCATCTTCGGGTGGTGGATCGGGAGCCGAGGAACAGCCCACGGCGAATCCCGCCGAAATTGCGATGGCGACAAAAATTCTTTCGATTCGCATCATTGACCCCCTCGGGTGGAATGAGCAGTTTCGCCGCCACCGTTGGTGGTGGAGACTTCCTGGCGTTCTTCTTCGATCTCTCGGCGCACCTCTTCGACGATCTCCATCAACTCCTCTTCGGTCAGTCCCAGTTCTTCGACCTGAACTTCCGAGAGGAGTACGCCGAGGACGAAGGGTTCATCTGTGATGTATTGATCGACATAGCGGGCGATATCGTCTCGGGTGACGGCGCGCAGGTCGTCGACGTAGTCCAGATAGTAGTCGAGACCGGCGACGGCCCACCAGAAGGTGAGGGTCCGCACGAAGGTGCTCGTCTGTTCGCGGTTGTAGATCTCGTTTGCGGCGAGGATGGTCTTGGCCGCTTCGAGTTGCTCGTCTGTGAAGTAATCGGGATCGGAGAGGGCCTCGACTTCCAGAAGAGCGGCGCGAATGGCGTCGCGAATATTCTCGGGCTGAACCTGTAGGGTCAACGACGAGGGGCCGATGTAGCGCTGGGTGAAATAGCTCTTGCTGGCGCTGAGCGCGATGCGGCTGTCCACGAGGTTTTGCTGAAATCGGCTCGTGGGCTGGCTCACGATGTAGAGCAGCACGTCGGCGGCGTGTGTGGCCTGCGGGTCGTCAACCACGCTGGGGCCGTGCCAGGCGAATTGGACCAGCGGCACCTGGACGCTCTCCTCGACGAGGACGACCGATGTTTCTTCGAGGGGCGGATGTTCGGGCACCGGCTCTACCTCGAAGGGGTCCGGGCCCCGCTCCCAGCCGCCGAAGTGTTCCTCGGCGAAGGCGAATGCCTCGTCGACGTCGACGTCGCCGACAATGGCGAGCACCGAGTTGTTGGGCACGTAATAGACTTCCTGGATGTGGCGCATCTGTTCGACCGTGGCCGCACCGACGACGTCCATATCGCCGAGGGGATGCTTTCGATGGGGATGGGCGTGCCACAGCCTGTTGTTGACGGCGCGGCGCAACCAATAGGTGGGGTTGGACATGGCGCGGTCGGCTTCGCCGAAGACCACTTCCTTTTCACGCTCGAATTCCTCTTCGTCGAAGAGCGGCGTCGTCGTGGCGTGGTACATAAACTCCAATCCCTCGGAGAGGTTCTCCGCCGGGAGAGTAAAGAAGTAGTTGACTCGTTCCGTGCTGGTGGTGCCGTTGAACACCATCCCCAGTTGGCGCATCCGCGCCATATACGCCTCCTGATTGGGGATATATTCGTTGCCCTTGAAGAACATATGTTCGTAGAGGTGGGCGAGTCCGTCGAAGTCCTCGTCTTCGGCGAAAGCGCCGTGGCGCACGGTCAACTCGATGGTGGCAATGGGCACGGAGTTGTCGGGAAGGACGAGCACCTCCAGGCCATTGTCGAGCGTGTCGTGGTGGAGGACGTCGCGCAGCTCCTGTGCCTGGGCGGCGGGCAGGGCGGCGACGCTCATCAGGGCGACGGCGGCAAGGGCCATCACCCAGCGAATCGGCCTCGGGGCCGAAGAAACGTGAGTCATCGCATCTCCTTGGGGTGATTCATGATCGGATAAAATCGACGTCGCGGGCAGTACGAAAGTGTTGGGCGGTCTTATCACCTGAGCCGGGCGGTGCAAAGTCGCCGAGTGGAGCGGCCCGAAGAGCGTTATCGCAGCGTTATCGCGATCGAGGAGGGGGTTTATTCCCCGTCAGAACCCCCAGGCACGCTGAACGGCGCGTGGCCTGGGGCTACGGGTCGAGCACTGGTGGTCTTATGATTTGCTGTGCGAAAACCTCAAGATGTCCATTGCTCGACCCGTAGCCCAGGGCCAGCCGCAGTCACAGGCTGCCCTGGGGGACAGAAGTACGAAAACCCGGGACCGATGATGACGTGCCGAGAAATCGTCCAGATTGACACTACACGGCGGTTGTCGATAAAAACGAATGTTGCAAGGTCGGATACGTTGTCATCGGACGAGCGGGAATGCACAAATCTTCCGAGAGGACAGAACCGAGGGGAAAGTGTCGACGAGTCGCTGCGTGGATGGCGACCGTCGCAGCCCTCGTGTGGTTCGCCAGTACTGGCTGCGGCGGTTGTAATATAGGCGGCGCCGGTGAGGACTTCGTCGCCGGTTACAATACGGACGTCTTTACCTTCGCCGTCAGCGCCGATCCGCAGACCCTGGATCCCAGTCGGATGAGCGGCGCTCCCGAGGGCCGCATCGCCTTCAATATCTTCGAGGGGTTGATGGCGCCGGGGCCGACGACGGAAGGGCTCGGAGAAGGGGAGAGCGTCGTCGTTCCCGGGGTGGCGAAGGACTTCGACGTCAGCGAGGACGGGCGCACCTATACCTTCTATCTTCGCGAAGACGCAAAGTGGTCCAATGGCGAGCCGGTGACGGCCCGAGACTTCGAGTTGTCCTGGAAACGGGTGCTCACGCCGGGGTTCGACGGAGATTACGTCCAGATTTTGTGGGTCATCGAAAATGGTGAGCCCTACAGCCGGGGAGAGCTCGACGATTGGAACCAGGTAGGAGTTCGGTCCATCGACGACCGGACCCTGGAGGTGACCCTCGAGGAGCCGACACCTTATTTTCCGGAGTTGGTGGCCTTCTACACCTTTTATCCCGTTCCCATCGACGTCGTGGAAGAGCATGAGGAGCGGTGGACGCGCCCGGAGAATATCGTCAGCAACGGGGCCTATAAGCTTACGGGGCACAGGCCGCAGATGGATATGGTCATGGAGAAGAATCCCCACTACTGGGATGCCGACAACGTCTCCATCGAAAAAGCGATCGCCCGCATCATCCCCGACACCAATGCCGTGGTAAACGCCTACCGTACCGGCGCGTTGCACTACTCGGGGGCGTCGATCCCGGTGGCGCAGATCACGTCGCTGATGACGCACCCGGACTATTACAACGAGCCCATGCTGGGGACCTATTATCTTCGGTTCAACGTCTCTGATGACAACGCGCTGGCCGATCCGAAGGTGCGCCGGGCGCTATGGAAGGCCATCGACCGCAGGTCGCTCGTCGAAGATACGATGAATAATCTCTACGACGTGGCCGACGCCTACGTGCCTCCCATGGCGGGGTGGGAGTCGGGAGCGGAATTTCCGGGCTATGATCCGTCACGGGCACGGGAACTGCTGGCAGAGGCGGGCTATCCCGATGGAGAGGGCTTTCCCCGCTTTCAGTACCTGTACAACACCGATGAGGACCACAAGCTCATCGCCGAGGCCATTCAGTCCATGTGGCAGCGCAACCTGGGGATTGAGATCAGGCTGGTCAATAAGGAGTGGCGCACCTATTTGCAGGATGTGTCCACCCTGAACTACCAGATCGCACGGGCGGGCTGGATCGGCGATTATAACGACCCGTCGACCTTTTTGGACCTGTGGCGTACGGACAACGGGAATAACAATACCGGATGGTCCGACGAGGAATACGACGAGTTGATGGACAAGGCGCGTACAGAGCCCGATCCGGAGCGCAGGCTTGAATATATGCAGCGCGCCGAGGCGATTCTGGTCGATCGAGGGCCCATTGTTCCCATCTACTACTATACGAATAACGTGTTGGTATCGCGGTTTCTCGACGGGTTTGAGCCCCACAACCGCGACATCCACCTGTTGAAATATATGAGCCTTCGCGATCCCACTGAAACCAATCCTTCAGGGGAGTGAGCCGACGTGACACGCTTTATCATACGGCGCTCCGTCGCCTCGGTCTTCGTGGTCCTGGTGGTGATTCTGATCTCCCTTTGGATCACTCGCCTCGCCCCGAGTAACCCCTGTCTGGAAGAGCGGGACGTCGACATCTGTCCCTGCGTCCAGAACCACCATCTGGACCGCCCCGTCTTTCCGGTGTACACGCCGCTGGAAGACGAACACCCCATGAAACAATGTCCGGGCTCCTGGGAGGCGGAGCGGCGATTGGCCGTGTTCCCGATGTCCGTGGACGTGCCCATCCCCGGGGCGGGCGACGGCGAAGAGGACGAGGCATCGGGCATCGACGAGACCTCCGTGACGGTGGGACCGATCTATATTCTGGGGCCCGGTCAGTGGACGGAGACCCAGGCGGCGACCTACGTGGGGAATCTCGCCAGGGGTAGCCTGGGCGATTCCATGGTCACGGACTGGACGGTGGGGGAGACGCTCAGAAGTGCGCTTCCCTATACGATTCAACTGGCGCTGCAGTCTCTGTTCTTCGCGTTATTATTCGGGATTCCCGCCGGATTGATCGCCGGATTAAGGCAGAATAGCCCGACGGATTATAGCGTGATGACCGTGGCCATGATCGGGGTCAGCATCCCGAACTTCGTCCTCGGTCCGCTCTTGATATTGCTGTTTTCGCTGCACCTGGGATGGTTTTCGGCCACCGGCTGGTATAGCTGGCAGGACAGCATCTTACCGAGCATTACGCTGGGGCTTTTCTATACGGCCTATGTGGCGCGACTGACCCGTGGCGGGGTCCTGGAGGTGATCCGAAAGGACTATATACGCACGGCCCGGGCGAAGGGGCTCTCCGAGAGGGTGGTGGTGATGCGCCATGCCCTCAAGGGAGCGCTCCTGCCCGTGGTCAGCTATCTCGGCCCCGCCTTCGCGGCCATGCTCGCCGGGTCCGTGGTCGTCGAGGAGATCTTCGGCCTTCCCGGTGTGGGCACCCACTTTATTCGCTCCGCCCTCAACCGAGACTACAACCTCGTTTTGGGCACCATCATTTTGTACTCCTCGCTTTTGGTCTTTCTGAACCTGGTGGTCGACATCCTGTATACGGTGATCGATCCGAGGGTAGACTACGAAGACGGATGACGGGACGGACTCGATGAGCACGAATCTACCATTGCCGGACGGGGATACGGGCACCACCGGGGGCAGCGGAGCCCACGCCACGGTGGATCCCGGCGGCGGGGGCCCGAGTCTCGTCGAGGGGACCAGTCTGTGGAAGGACGCCTGGCGGCGGCTGCGAAAGAATAGGGCGGCCATGGCGGGGGCGCTCATCGTGGCCCTGATGTCGGCGGCGGCCATCTTCTACCCCTTTCTCGTGGAGTACGGCACCCGCTTTACTCACGACGAGCAGCATTCGTTCATCATGCCCAAGGCGCCGGGCTCTTATAGCGTGCCCTCCTATCATTACCGGCTGATGGATCCCGAGGAGCTGTCCTTCGACGACATCGATCGCGACGGGACGGGGACCATCGATCAGGAGGATATCTACGAGGCATATCGGCGCTGGGAGTTCGATCGCCTCGATCGAAGCGGCGACGGGAAGTTGTCCTGGGACGAGTACAGCCGGGCTCCCTTTAGCATGGGCGCCGACACCATCCCGGATTGCGATAGATGGGAAGAATTGCGCATGAGCATGGCCCCCATCGAGCATGAGAGCATCTTCGAGTGCGACGCCGACGAAGATGGCTATCTACACTACGAGGACGCCGGATTGCTCGTGGAGATCGTGAGCATTGGCGAGGCCGGCGATATCCTGCGACGTCTCGACGTAGGCGAGAAGGGCTATCTGGAACCCCACGAATTCGAAGGCCTGCCGCGCCCGGAGAGAAATTGGCTCGGCACCGACCAATTGGGACGCGATCTGCTGACGAGGCTCATCTACGGAGGCCGCATATCGCTGGCCGTGGGCCTTTTGGCGACGCTCGTGTCCTTTTTGATCGGCGTCACCTACGGCGCAACCGCCGGATTTCTGGGCGGCAAGGTCGACAATATCATGATGCGCATCGTCGACGTATTATACGGCCTGCCCTTTATCTTCCTGGTCATTTTGTTGATGGTCGTCTTCGGCCAGAACATCATCCTTCTGTTCATTGCTCTCGGCGCCGTGCAGTGGCTGACGATGGCCCGGATCGTACGCGGCCAGGTGATAAGCCTGAAGAGCCAGGAATTCATCGAAGCCGCCCAGACCATTGGTGTGTCCAAGCCGGCGATCATCTTCCGCCACCTCATACCCAACGCTCTGGGGCCGATCATCGTCTACGCCACGCTGACGGTGCCGGCGGTGATGCTCGAGGAGGCGTTCTTGTCCTTCCTCGGCCTCGGCGTGCAGGCACCGCAGACCTCATGGGGAGCTCTGGCCAGCGAGGGCCGACAGGTGATGGAGATGGCACCCTGGATGATCATCTGGCCCGGACTGGCCCTGGCGGTGACGCTGTTGAGCCTGAACTTCCTGGGCGATGGGCTTCGCGATGCGTTGGATCCGCAGTTGAGGAAGGATTGAAATGCAGGTGGTGGTTAGTGGGTGGTTGGTGGTGGGTAGGGGGTGGTTTGCGGAGGACCCCTCCGCCTTCGCTTCGCTCAGGCACCTCCCCACTGCGCGGAGCTTGTGGGGAGGGTCAATAGCTTCGATCCACCTCTTGTACCCTGCGTTGAAAACCCCATACCTCCGTCGAAGGCTATAGATCCTCCCCGTGGTGAACGGGGAGGTGGGCCCAGGCCGGAGAATCCGGCCGTATGGGCCCGGAGCTCAACGTTGCCCACAACTTGGAATGCTCGATCCCTGGCCCTGGCCCTGTCCCCGGCCCGGGCCCGAAGTAATCCCTGCCCATGTCCTTGCTCTTGCTCGCAGTCTTGGAGTGGGGAAAGGCGGGCCGGGGCGAGGGCCGGGGCCTCAACGTTGCC
>SLPW01000171.1 GCA_007131755.1 Myxococcales bacterium
ACCGCAGGGAGCCCCGGGAACGCCGGTGGGGTCACCCAGGAGCGTCGGTGGGCGAGGAGGGTGAGCGACGCTCTGTGGTTGCTCGGCGGTCCGCCCCCGGGCTCCCTGCGGTCACCCGGGGTTACCATTGGCGGCCGAGTGGTTTTGGGTCTGCGCAGGGGATGCACACCGACCAACGCCATCGAAGGCAGCCCGCAAATGGTCGTTTGCGCCGTCGTGCAGGCGCCGCAAGTAGAGGGACGTGGGATAACCCGGAGCGTTGTTCGTCCATTTTGAGGCCGACTCGGAACCGACGCCAAGAGTCGATTTTTCCTTCGGTCGGCTTTCCTCAGTGCACGCTTGGGTCGTGGTGTTCGGGAAGTTGAACGGGTCGGAGCGCATCGTCCGTGTCGAAGATTCTCTGTCATAAGGATGCACAAAAGTTACACCGCGTTGCGAGTACAATAGTGCCGGTACTTGTGGTGCCATCGATGCACCGCGGCGAGGTGGCATTTGAACCATTTGATCCCCGAACCTTGCGAGACCTGAAATGACAACTCTGGCAGCCAGAGACAAGATGGAATCCGACGAAATCAAGATCGAACGTCGAGAAGAGCAACGCGTGTCGGTTCGAGTCGGCGTCACTATGACGTCGGAGTCGAATTTCTATGTCGGATTGACCGACAATATCAGCGAGGGAGGGCTTTTCCTGGCCACCTACGACCTGCTTCCCGTGGGAAGGACTATCGAATTGGAGTTTCGCCTTCCCGATGATGATGAGCCCATTGCGGTCGTCGCCGAGGTGCGATGGCACCGGCAGGTCGCTGTTGCCCACAGCGATGCGCCGGCAGGGTTCGGAGTTCAATTCGTGAAAATGGACAAGGCCGACAAAGAGCGGCTTCAGAAATTCGTGGACCGTCGCGAGCCCTTATTCTTTCCGGAATTTTGATCAGCGCAAGCCGGACTGACATAGCGGATCGCAGCACGGGCAAGAGGGACTTCCTATTTTTCAAACCTCCGATCCACCTCCCTCTTCAAAACTCCGTTTGACGTCACGTCGACCAGTCCTCATGCTGGGCGCCAGCACGTCCCAAAAATTTTGGTGTTGCGGGAGCTACCATGCCAGCTTTGTATCGATGGATCATTGTAGCATGTGTCGCGGTTTTCCTAATTTTCGGTCCGGCATGCTCCGACGAAGTGAGCACGGACGGCGAAAATAGAAGCGTCAACGAGGGCAACGACGATCCAATCGGGCCCAGTTGCGACGACGGAGAGCAAAGCGGTGCCCAGTCGGACATCGACTGCGGAGGACCGAATTGCGATCCCTGCGAGGCCGGCCGCAATTGCAACTTCGACGACGATTGCCACAGCGAGATCTGCGACGACGGCATCTGTGCACCCCACCCCTGCGAGGATCTGGAGTGCGATGACGGAGAGATCTGCTATCGCGGGGCCTGCTATCCGGAGTGCGGTGACGACGCGGACTGCGAAGAGGACTCGCGGTGCTACGAAGGTCATTGTGCACCGCTGGACTGCGATGGCGTGGAGTGCCTGGAGTCCGAGAGCTGCTATCTGGGAGGGTGTTATCCCACCTGTGCAGCCGACGCAGACTGCAACGTCGACGAGGCCTGTCTGGAGGGTTCATGCGTCGACCAATGCGAGCTGGTGGACTGCGCCGACGGTGAGAGCTGCTATCGAGGGGAGTGCTACGATAGTTGCGCTTTGCACGACGAATGCGGCGATGACGAACGGTGCTTTGACAACGCCTGTGTGCCGCTGGACTGTGACGGTGTGGAGTGTCTGGACTACGAGAGCTGCTACTATGGAAGTTGCTATCCCTCCTGTGAAGACGAGACCGACTGTGGAGACCGCTCGGTGTGCGAGGAAAATGCCTGCGTGCCCGTCTGCTACGAGGGAAAGAAATCAGACGAGGAGGCCTGTCCGGAGCTGAACTTCGAGACGCTGGATCCCGTCGATGTCGAGGCCACGTCGGCTGTTCTGGAGGCCGAGATCTACGAGCTTCCCCTGAGTTTGCTCTCGGATCACGGCTTTTGCTGGTCCACCGAACCCGAACCGGAGTTGGGAAGTGCCGACTGCGAGTCTCTGGGCGTGGGCATGGCCAGCGGTGTCTACGACTACAGAGTCGACGACGAACTCGACCCGGGTCGCTACTACTACGTGCGGGCCTTCGCCGAACACGGCGGCGAGGTGTACTACGCCAACGAGGTCCAGTTTCTGACGCTGGCTCCGCCGGTGGTCGACGTGGAGGCCACCCAGGGTACGATCGCGGAGTACGTCGAGGTCACCTGGGCTGCGCAGCCGGGAGTCGTGGAATACGAGGTATATCGAGACGATACCGAGATCGGCACCGTCGCCGCCGGCGAGATGTCGTACGAAGACGATGAGGCCGAGGCTCCAGAGGGGATCGACACTCCCGCGGACGTGACGGCCACCGACGGCGATTATAGTGATCTGGTGCACGTCAGTTGGCAGGCCGCTGCCGTCGACGACGCCGAGAAGCATCAATACACCGTGGTCGCCGTCTATCCCGACGTCAGCGCCGAGCCCAGTGAAGAGGCCGAGGGCTACCGGGCCTCCTCGGGGATCGAGGGCTATCAGATCGAGATCGATGACAGCGGGGACTGGATCGACGTCGGCCTCGCGCTGAGCTACGACGACACTGCGGCGCCGGCACCGACGGTGGAGGCCGGACAGGCCCTGGCCAGTCAGGGGACGTTCGCCGACCGGGTAGAACTGGAGGTCTTCGACATCGAGGGTACCGACGGCGCCTCGAGGAGTTATCGCGTCCGCGCCGTCGGCGATGGCGGGCAAGGAGAGGAGTCGGACTCCGTCACCGGCTACCGCGGCGTCGGCCCTCTGGCCGTCCAGTGGCAGCGCTCGGCCGGTGAGACGGACGCCAATTATTCGGACATAAGCGGCGCCACCACCGCCACCTACGATGACACCGGCGCTCCCGCCGACGGTAGCCCGCGCTACTACCGGGCCGTCGTCGACGCCGACGGGGCGAGCCCCGTCACCACCGACGCCGTCATGGGATTTCGCGCCGCGTTGCCGACGGTGATCACCCATCCGGCCACGGAGATCACCGAGGAGTCGGCCATCCTCCACGGCGAAATCGCCAACCTCGGCGCTCCGGAGCCCACGGCCCACGGTTTTTGCATCGATACTGCACCGGCTCCCGAACTGGGGTCGGCGCTGCTGTGTGAAGACCTGGGCTCCACCGCCTCGACGGGGACGTTTTCGTGGCTCTATGCATGGCTGAGTCCAGGGGGCGAATACTACGTGCGCGCCTACGCCACGACGAACGCCGGCACGGCCTATGGCGACGACATCACCTTCCCCACCGTCCCCACGGCGCCCATCGATCTCAAGGCCTCCGACGGCACTTCCGACGAATACGTCTCCGTGACCTGGAGTCCCGTCGACGGAGCCGATGAATACGAGGTGTACCGAGATGGCGCTCTCGTTGATACCGTCTCTGCACCGGAGTACGACGACTACGGCGCTGGCGAGGGGAGCGTCCCCCACCAACCGACGGTGACGGCTACCGACGGCACCTACACCGACCGTGTCGAAGTCAGTTGGAACGAGCCCGATGTCGACGACGGAACGACCCACACCTATCACGTGGTCGCCGTCAACGACGCCGGCGACAGCGAGCCGTCGAATTCGGATACGGGCTACCGGGCCGGCCGAGACATCACATCCTACGAATTGCGGATCGATGGTGGAACGTGGAACGTCGTCGGCAATACGACGCTCTACGAGGATTTCGACGCCGACGAGCCCACGTTGGACGCCGGCGCGGCCGACGCCAGCGAGGGAGTCTACGAAGACTACGTGGCCCTCGAACTCATCGGCGCCGGGGCGTCGCCGGGCGGTGAACACACCTACGAGGTACGAGCGGTCAACGACTCTGGAAGCGGCGATGCGGGAGAGGATAACGGCCACATCGGCGTCGGTCCCCTCGAGATCCAGTGGCAGCGCTCGGCCGACGACTCCGACGCCAACTACTCCGACATCGGCGGCGCCACCACTGCCACCTACCAGGACACCGACGCCCCGGCCGACGGCTCCGGGCGCTACTACCGCGCCGTCGTCAGCGCGGAAGGCGCCGGCGAAGCCTTTTCGGTGGCCGACCGCGGCTATCGGGCCGGCGGCACCGCCTCCATTGAGGTCTATCTCGAAGAGCTCGGCACCGTGGACTACACCGTGGAGTTGATCGGACCCGACGGATTTGAGGAAGAACTCGACGGAGACGAATACTTTTCCGCCGTCCCCGCCGGCTCCTACGAAGTGGTCGTCCAGGACTGGCCCGTCGACCCTTACGGAAACGCCAGCTATATCGACATCTCTCCCGTCGACTTCGAGCTCGAAGGCGGGGACGAGCAGGTCGTCGAAATCGAGGTTCGCGCCGCCTACCTGGTGGTCAACGAGGACGACTCCGGCGAGGGCTCGTTGCGCTTCGTGATCGACGACGTAAACGACGGAACAGTGGTGAAATTCTGGGATGGCGTCTCCGAAATCGGGTTGAACGGCACGCAGATCGTCGTGGACAAGCAGATCGACATCGACGGCGGCCAATACACGGCCGACCCCGTCGCCGTCGACGGCGGCGGGTCTACCCGACTGTTCCGGATCAACTCCGGCGGTGTGGTGAAGATGACGGATATGGTGCTGCAAAACGGATACGGCGACCCCGGCGGGGCAGCGCGCATCGTCGACGACGGCCAGCTCATCCTGGGAAGGGTCACCGTCGAGAACAACGAGTCCGCCCAGGCTGGAGGCGCCATCGCCGTCACCGACCAGGGCTTACTCGAGGTTTATGACACGGTGTTTGCCAACAATGTCGCCAATGGATGGGGGTCGGTGATCGACGTGCCCCAGGACGAAGACGACGTCCTGATCTCCATTCGCCGAAGTCTGTTTCAGAACAACGTCGCCGGCGGCGATGGCGGCGCCGTCGACACCAGCGGCACCCTCGAGATCTCGCACAGCACGTTCGTCGGCAACGAGAGCGGCGGAAGGGGCTCGGCGGTAATGGTCTTCTCCGGGAACGCCACGCTGGAAGGATTGACCGTAGTCGACAACGTCATCGACTCCTGGGGAGGAGGCCCCAGTTTCAACGACGACGGAGCGGTCTACGTCACGGTCCATGCCGAGGCCACCATCCGCGGCCTGGTGGCCGTGGACAACGACGAGGCCGACCTCGGTGGAGTCGTCGAAAACTTCGTCAGTGACGGATACAACGTCATCGGCGTGATGGAAGACGAAAACGACTTCGAGGAGTCGCCGACGGATCTTCTCGGCGTCGACGATGCCGAACTGGGGTCACTGGCGGACAACGGCGGCTACACGAAGACGATGCTGCCTGGACCGAATAGTCCGGCCCGGGCGATGATCCCCGGCCAGGAGTGTGTCGACGACGCCGCGCTGTCCTGGGCCTACGATCAGCGCAATGCCTACCGACCGGCCGGGGCCTTCTGTAGCGCCGGCGCTGCCGAGGTCGACGCCGTCGTCGAGACCTTCGACACCGCAGATATGAGTCGCAGCTCCTTTAACTCCTCGGTGGACAGTTTCATCGGCGTCCAGGGAATCGAATGGGAGTATTACCAGCTCAAGCGCCAGGAGGAAGACGAAGGCGACGCCGATGCCATCGAGGGCACCACCATCGTTCTCAACGGTGCAGAGGGAGGATGGATTCAAGCCGAGGACGTCGCCGGCGGCATCACCTCCGTCTCCATGTTGCTCGCCAGGGCGGACACCCCTGGTGGCGAGCGCAGCGTCGAGGTATTTGTCGACGGCATCTCCGTCGGTCAGTCGCCGGACGTCTCCGGTGAAACTGACTCCTTTCTCTACGTCATCGAACTCGACGACTCCGTCGCCGGCGATTTCGACTTGAGGATCGAATCGTCAGGCGACCGGGACGTGGCCGTGGACAACGTCAGTTGGCAGTAGGGAATGACGAGAAGGGGAAATGATGCTCTGTGGTGACTCCAGGGTTCGTCCCCGGGCTTCCTGCGGTCATCCGGGGTTACCATTGGCGGCGAGATGAAAACAGACCGAGGTAAGCGCTAAACGCAGAGATGACGGGGAGATCCGGCGAATTATCCCGTGAAAACTCGGGCAATAATGATGCAATCGAACAGGGTGGAGCTCGGACGTGTGCGCGAGGGCGGTGCGGCGGGTGTAGCGGAATGATTTCCCCCCTGCGTTGAGCTCTTTCGACGCCCTCGACCTGCGACGCGGCCCCTCCGCCTCGGCTCGCCTCGGCACCTCCCCGCTCGTTCCTCGCGGAGAGGCACATCGAGCGGTGAGCCACGGATTGTGCCCTGCGTCGTATCACTCCCAACGCTGGCGGCCGCCACCTCGCACAGCACCTGCCGTGGGAATACCCTCGATGTCTCTCCCCACAAGCCCTGCGCAGTGGGGAGATGCCGAGCCTCTGTGAGGCAGAGGGGCCACGCCGCACACCGAGGGCTTCCGCTTCGGACCCAACGCCCGTCGACCGCCCAACGTCATCGAAGGGATCGTAGCCCGGGGAGACCGCAGGGAGCCCCGGGAACGCCGGTTGGGTCACCCAGGAGCGTCGGTGGGCGAGGAGGGTGAGCGACACTCTGCGGTTGCTCGGCGGTCCGTCCCCGGGCTCCCTGCGGTCACCCGGGGTTACCATTGGCGGCCGGGTGGTTTCGGGTATGCGCAGGGGGTGCACACCGACCAACGTCATCGAAGGCAGCCCACAAATGGTCGTTTGCGCCGTAGTGTAGGCGCCGAAAGTAGACGGGCGTGGGATAGCCTGGGGCGTTGTTCGCTCATTTCGAGGCCGACTCGGAATCGACGGTAAGTGGCGAATGGACGTCCTCCTATTTGGGGCGCCTGAAAAGCGGCGCGTAAAGACGGCATTTTGGGGAACCGGGTTCGGCGGGGGATAGTGATGCGGTGTCACTTCCCTGCTGAGGGGGGAAGGGGGTTGGGTGGCTTCGTGCGTCCGCAGTGATCAGCGCCTTTCGGCGCTCCGATAACAATGATGTTATCGGCTCCAGGGCGCGTGGTGAGAATGGCACCGCTATCCGGATCGAGTGGGTTTGTGTGCCCGGGGATCGAGGCGTTGCGCAAGCTCCAAACCCCGGGCAGCCTGAACTACGGCTGGCCCGGGGCTACCGGGCGGGCGATGTATATGAAGAGGTTGGTGTGCGTTGAGCGCTCTTGACGCCCTCGACCTGCGAGGCGGCCCCTCCGCCTCGGCTTGCCTCGGCACCTCCCCGCTCGTTCCTCGCGGAGAGGCACATCGAGCGCGGCGATGACGTGTTCTTTCATTCCCACGGGCTCAGTGCCGCAGTGGCCGTCGAGCTCCTTCGACGTACGAAATGAAAGGACGTCAGATGAGACTGGGTGGGGTGCTCGTCATCGCCAAATGTGGATGGTTTCAAAGTTGACATCGGCGCCGGGATCAACAATGTTGCCGGTCGCTGAAACAACCCGCCAAAAAATAGGGAATCACGAATTTGGGAGAAGATGTGCTTATGAGAGAACTCGTTAGGATGAAGATGCACAAAATTTCGCTGCTGGTAGTGGTCGCCTTCACCGCTTCTATGATCGGCTGCGGCGATGACAACGGCAATGGTAACAATGGCGAGGAGTTCGGCGAGGCCTATGATGATCTGCAGGGCGTCTGGGTCTCTGAGGAGTTTACGAGCGACGGGTTCGACCAGCAGCTCATACGCGCTATCGACGGGGCCGAGGCCAGTCAGGAACTCATAGACCCCAACACGGGAGAAACGCTGTTCGAGGCGACGTATCGATACGAGGTGGGCGATGAAACTGAGGCCACGCTCGGTGGCGAGACGGTGAGCGCCCGCGAGATTGACGTGAAAATCATCGAGTATGGCCAGGGAGCCCACCCCAGCGCCGAGGTGGGAGAGATGTACTACGACATTTTCTATTTCACCGAGAGCGATGGCGACACAGTGCTCTATTTCTCACACGATGACTCCGAGGAGCCTGAAAATCGTCCGGATACCCTCGCCGACATCGTCTATACGCGACAGTGACGTGAGGTTGTCGGGCGTAGAGCAAGATGAACGTGCTGAGAAGCGGTCAGGCCCGTCGTCGTTTCGATAGACGACGGGCCCGTCAACGGGAAAGAGCTGCCATCGTCTGCATATGCGGCGTTGGCGGGTCGTGGATGCTCGGCGATGTCATTGATTAAGCGTGTCCCAGGCAACACGTGCGTTATTGCCCTCGGGATCGCTGAGGAGTTCTTCGAGGGCTTCAGCAGGCGTCGATTCGTTTGCGGCCACTTGATATCGAACATATTCAGAGGGGTCTCGGCTGAGTTCGTAGAGGACTTCTGAACGTGTTGATGGGTTGGCCGCCACGAAGCTCCGGACCCTGAACTCTTCTGCCTCAGCGAGTTCATCAAGCACCTCCGGGGGCGAAGATAGGTGCCTGGCGACCCGCTCGCGGGGATCGTCGTTTTCTTCGGTGGCGAGCCGACGAAGCACTTCTGGTGGCGCCGCCGGGTTCCTCGCCAGGTAGTGGCGGACATCTTTTTCTTCGTCCCCGGCCAGTTTTTCGAGCACATCGACGGGTGTGGATGGGTTAAGAGCGACCGACATGCGAACAAAGTAATCCCCGTCATCAGCGAGTTTCTCAAGCACTTCGGGCGGGGTTTTCGTGTTTTTGGCAACTCCCATCCGGTGGCCCTTGTTGCTGCTGGCCAACCTCACCAGCGTCTCCATCTGTATTGACTCGTGGGCGGCTACCTTTTTGCCGACACTGACAGTGCTGTCTTCGGCTAGTTTTTCGAGTAGTTCCGGTGTTGTGGATTTATTGGCAGCAACGGCCTCTCGAACCCCCTCGTCCTCTTGCCCGGCGAGTTCAGCCAGTGTGGAGATCGGTGTCGATGGGTTTTCAGCGACAGATCGACGCAACCACGTGTCGTCGTCATTGGCGAGATTTGCGAGCACCTCCGGCGGCGCCGAAGGATTGCGGGCAATCGACGATCGAATGCGATCGCCGTCGTTCTCCGCAAGGGTGGTGAGAATCACCGCCGGAGTCGATCGATGGGACGCGACGTGGCGCCGAACTTCATCGTCCTCGTCGTCGGCCAATACCCGGAGTGCGTTAGGTGTGGCGGACGGGTTATTCGCGATCGCCTTGCGGACCTTCGGGCATTGGTCCGTCGCCATCGCTTCCACAACCGTAGCAGATAGCTCGCGGTGATGTGCGAGCGCCCTTCGAACGACGACGTGTGAGTCTCGGAAGAGCTTTTTCGCTATACTCTCCGGAACTTTTTTGAGTCGAAATTGATGGACGATATTTTGCCGCACCTTCGTATCGCAGTCGTCCGCGAGTTGGTCGAGGATCTCAACGTCAGCGCCAGGGTTGGCCGCCAGCGCGCGACGCACTTCGACCGATGAATCGTCGACCAGTTCGGACATCACAAGGCTCGGAGGCCAGAATGAGGAGGCCAATTCTATCCGAATCGCTTCGTCCTCGGAGCGGCAGAGATGTGCTAGGATCGACTCCGGGACGTTCCGATTGTCAATTACGGCGAGCTGCACATCGCGCTCTTCGTCATTGGCGAGGCGTTCTAGCACTTCTGCCGGCGTGGATCGGTTCGTAGCGACTCGGCAGCGAATCTCTAACGATGGGTCATTGGCGAGGCTCCGGAGTAACTCCGCGGGTGCCCTGGGATTGCTCGCCAGCCCCTGGCGAACGATTTCTGCGTCATCGCCATCGTGATCGGCGCCCAATTTCTTCAAGACTGGCTGCGGCGTATTGGGATTGGCCGCCACTGTGCGACGCACTCTCAGGCAATCGCGTCTGGCCAGACGCTCTAAGATCTCCGGTGGCAGGCCCCGATGCTGCGCTGCCAATTGGGCTGCGAAGTCACCGAGGTCAGGTGAGGAAAGGCGAATCGCATCGTCGATCGACACGCTTCGTTTCAGACGGGAGCGGGTCACGCCATATCTCTCGCGGGCCACTACCTTTTCGACAAGCTCTCGGATCTCCGCCGGTGTCTTCACATTGTCGGCGGCGCTTTCCCGGACCTCGATTTCTGCATCTGTGACCAGTCTCTGAAGGACATTCGCGGGTGTTTTTGTGTTCGTTGCGACGGCCTGACGCACCTCTATAGACACATCCCTGGCCAACTGCTCCAACAACGTGTTCGGGGCGTTTTCGTTGCGTGCCACGCTGCTTCGAACGACTGGGCTGGTATCGCCGGCGAGCTGGCGCAATAGGTCTTCGGGGGCGGCGGGGTTCTGCCCGACGCCGGCACGAACAGCGATGGCCTGACCGGCGAATTCGCGCATCAGTTCTGCCGAGAGGTTTGGGTTGGCAGCTACGGCGACGCGAACCTTCGCGGGAATCCCGGTACCACAACCCAGAGCTCTCAAGATCGACTCATCGGCATTTTTGCTACCCGCCAGTGCCACCCGAGCCTCGACGGGAAGGTCGTCAAATAGTGTGGGATGCTCGAGCTCCAGCAGCCCGAGGGCCGGGTTTTCCAATATCTCGTCGGGGAATTTCTCGCCGATCTGCGCAAAGGCACTGCGCGGTAGTGATGGATTACGAGCCAGGGCACGCCCGATCTTGACGCTGCGCTCTTTCGCGAGCTCCTTGAGCCGAGCCGCGGAGGTCGTCGAGTCCCTGGCTTCCGCCAACCTCTCGGAGAGTGCTTTCTTCGCCATCGCAATAATCCTCGATTTTTCGTAATGAATAAAATCTACGAGCTGTGGTGGTCATTGGGATATATCGCTAAGGCCGGAGCTCAGCGACTGGTTGGATGTGCAAAAAACATTGCCTCGAGCACGGGTTCTCCAAAACAGCCGTAGAAGCTCGCCGGATGCCGCGCGGGGATCTGTGAAGCGCATTACGTGGTCTGGCGCTGTTGGCGGCGCCACCGTGTTGTGAGAACAGCGTCGCGCACCTGTCGCGCCGGGTCGCCGGCCAACGCCTCTTCCAGATCGACGGGGAGATCGTCGCGCGCTGCAAGGGCTTGCCGAACTTTGACGTAGTCTCGGGCTAGCCGACGCATTAGAGGTTCGGGCAGCGACGGTCGGCTCGCGAGGATGCGCCGTGCAGTCATAGAACCCTCATTGGCCAGCTCTTCAACGGCAACGTCGGGCAGCGTTGGATTGGCGGCCACGGCGTTGATCACTCTGGTCCGGTGGTGCATCTTGACGTCCTCCCTGGCCAGATGCGCCAGCACCTCCGGGGGCGCGCCGGGATTGCCTGCTAGAGCGACACGAGTATGGATGTCTATGTCGTTCTTTAGCTCGAGCAGTAATTGGGGCGATGTCTTTTCACTGGCCGCGATCTTCCAACGGACCGGGTGGCTCTTTTTCGCCAACTCGGCTCGGATTGAGTCGCAGAGGTGGGGATTGTCCACACAGCCGACTTTGATCGTTTCCAGATTTTGGGTGCATCGCTCCAGCGCCTCCGCAGAGATCGACGGGTTGCCCGCCGCTGCCGCCGTAACTTCCGCGCCGTCGCGACCGTTGAGGATGTCGGCCAGCCGCTTCGGGGCGATATTGGGATTGGCTGCGACGCCGATTTTGATCTTTGTCGTGGCCGATTGATACAGCTCTTCGAGCCTCTCGGTGTTCAGGCCGGGATGAGCCGCCACGGCAGCGAGGACGTCCTCATTGCTGTCCTGGCTGAGCACCTTGAGGGCCTCCGGGGGCGTCGCCTCGTGGCGCGCCACCTGTGCGCGCACTCTCCAATGAGGGTCTTCGGCCATGGAGGCCAGGGCTTCGGGGGCGACGTCGGGATGTTGTGCGGCGAGCGTTCGCGCCAGGGGACCCATGGCCTCGTCACTCAAGCGTCGTAGGTCCTCTTCGGAGACCTCGCCTGCGGATGCGATCGACTCCCGTGGTTCACCGACACAATCGAGACAGAGGCGATCGACCAGGGCGACTACCTCCCGCGGCAGAGTAGGTGACGAGATTGCCAGGCGGCGGACCTCGGCGTTGAAGTCAGCCGCCAGTCGGGTCAAGACCGGTGCCGCCGTGGCAGGGTTTGCCGCCACGCACATTCGCACCTCCTCGTCGGGATCAGCGGCGAGCTTCTGCGACGTCTCGGTGGGAAGCTGTGGATGGCTGGCCACTTTGCGCCGCTTATCGACTTCCTGCTCTTCGATCGCCTCGATGAGTTGCTCTATGGATATATTGCCCTCGGCCTTTGCCTGCGGACGGACCTCGTCACGCTGATTGGATGCGAGGGAGGCCGCCCGTTGCGACGCTGCATCATCGTTGGACACAACGGTGAGAAATCTTCGCGATGCCGCCTCTTCGTAACGCCCATCAGGACCCCTGCACTCCTCGATGGCCTCGGCGATTCTGTCGACAGGCGGCAGGTCTTCCTCCTCCGTTGAGGCAGGAAGTGTATCGAGCAGTCTCTCGAGGACCCAGGCAGCAGCCTGACGGCGATTTCGGACCTCCCAGGACAACAAGCCGGCGGGCTCGCCTGACTCGCAGGCCTCCAAGACTGCCGGCAGCACCTGCGGAACCCAGCCGTTGAGCTCGACCAATGCCCCAACGAGGATGGCCGCAGCATCATCGCGTGCCAGCGCCACTGTGATTTTTGGCAAAGACTGGTGAATCTTCTCTCTGAGTTCCTGGGGGTCGTGCTCGGCGGCGTCGTCAAAATCATGTCCTTCTGGCCCCAGGGCTCCCAGCCGACCCAATCCTCGCGCGGCAACGGCGATGAGAATTCCCTCTTCGCCGTCGAGCTGCTCGACGAGCAAGGCGGCGATCTCGCTACGACGTCCCTCAAATCGCGGGCCACCCTTCGGGTCCTGCGAGCCACCGGCGGTCATCGCATCGACCACCGCGACCTTTGCTTCCAGGGCGTGATCCTCTTCTTCGAGGAGCGCGCAAAACGCTTCAAATACCCGGTCGTCGTCGCTTCTGTGCATGAATTTGGCGAGCAACCGGGCGCAATCGGCCCTCAATCTGTCATGGGTTCGGCGGTCTTCGAGAAGATCGAAGGCGACCTCTGGAGGCTCGTCCAACTCATCATTGATGATATATAGCGCTTGAACCACACGGCTCATCCAGCCGGCCGACTCCGGGTGGGTGCGATCGGCGCCAGGAAGCACCTCCGCCAGAAGCATCGATGTCGCCGGCCGGGCGATCGGTCCGAGCTGGCCCAGGTTTTTGGCGACGACGCACTTTCGCTGCGCCGAATGACAGAGGCGACGAAGACATCGCCCCAGGGTCCAGGCGACGCGCTCATCGGCACTCGCCAGTTCGCAGAGTGTGTCGATGGCTTGCTCGAATGCGTCGTCGTCGAGCGGCTCATCGTCCAGCATATCGAGGAGGGCATCGACGACGCGCTCATCGGGCACGCCGATGTTAGCAAATGTCGAAAATAAGATTTTGCGCTGGTCTTCGGCGTCTGGGTGATGGAGGAGCTCGACCAATCTACCGATGGCAGGTGCCCCCTCGGCTCCCATCCGTCCGATCTTTTCGAGGGGCCTTCGGCGCCTATAAGGTGAAGCCTCGTCGAACTCCCGAAGATATTCTCGCACCTGCTCGCTGGCATCTTTGCGAGGAAAGCATCGCAGGACCTCAAGCAACGTGTCCGTACTCAACGGCCGCACCTGATAGGGGTCGTGATCGACGCTGAAGAGGCGGGGGCTCGTCGGGTCGGGGTCGGCGAGGTTGAGGAGGAGGTAATAATTTCCCCCGTCCTTTATGCCGATGGTCAAATAGTGAGTGGTCTTTACGCCAGGGTAGTCGTACCCAAGGTCCACGGCGTCGAATCCTTGGAGCCTGTCGAGAAATTCGATCATCCAGAACCTCGAGCCCCTCGACGTCGTCCCCTCGAGCTCACGCTTCGGCCAGGTGACGTCTTCGATGAATTGGCGGTAGGCCTCGGGAACGGCGATCTGCTCTCCCTGAACGGCTACGACACATGGTTCGGGAACTTCCTCGGGGGTGTCGACTTTGCAGCCCAACCGCTTTAACTCGGCCAAAATCTTCGGCGACAGCCGCCGGGCAGAGTAGTGATCCATGACGATATCTTCGCTGACTATGCCCATTCATCTTCTCCATCAATCCCAAAAGCGAGGCATGTCGACTCCCCGCTCGACTATTTCCAAAACTAAGCGAGTGACAGGCCAGTCATAAGTGTCGCTTGATGTAGGTAGATGTGCTGCAGATGTCAAATTGTTACCCGCGATGAACGGTGATTTGACGCCCATTGAGGCGCTCCAATAAATCAACCACGATATATTTTTCTGATGAGTACACCTGATGAGTGAAATGAACGACAACCAATCGCCGACTCGACTCTCTGCAGAGATCATCGCACAGCTCGAGCGCCTCGGCTGCACGGTCGACTCCCCCGGGGAAGCGTGTCCAGCACGTGCCATCTCGTTTGGGGGCGAAGAATGGGTCGTCCCCGAGGCGTACCGGCAATTCGTCGAAGATGTGTCCTGGCCGGAAGGGGACCTGCGTGGCCGCGCCGGTGACTGGGACTACTGGGGCCTGAGCTTCAAAGATGAGCTCACGCCTTTTGTGGCCTCGGAGTTGGGCTTTGGCGACCTCGGACTGGCTGACGAGCGCTACTTGCATATTGGCGTCAAGGATGGCGGCAACTACTATTTGCTGCTCGATCTGCGCGACCCGCGCCCCGATCAGCCCCGGCTGCTGGTCCTCGACCATGACGAGACCATCGAGGGTCCGTCCTCTTATAATACTCTGCTGGAGGTCGTCTCCGGCTTGCTCACCGAAGCCGAGCAGCGCGACGTCAACAAGCATATAAAGCGTCTGAGGACGGGCACTGGAGACCAAAAATACAAGGCCGCCGAGAGACTAGCCGAGCTCGAAGAAGCTGCACACGAAGCGACGGACGCGCTCATCGAGGCGCTCGATGATGACTACCGCTACGTTCCCGCTCGTGCCTGCGCGGCGCTCGCTGCTATCGGGCCACGCGCCAAGGCGGCTGCGCCCAAACTCGAGACTATCGCCACCTCCGGCGAGCACGATGTCATCAAGAACTGGCGAGGTACGGCTCTCGAGACCCTGGGCAGCATCGTCGAGGAACCCGACTCGCTCATCCCGCTGGTTATTGAGATCTTCAATGAGCCTCCCAGCACGAGAGAGGAATTCGCGCTTTTGGAAAGCGCTACCAAAGCCGTGATATCCTGGGGAGACAAAGCCCATGAAGCGCTGCCGGCGATGCTCGGCGCCATTGATCGACGAGACCGTCTGAGCAGGGACGGCGTCGAGCAGCGGGCCCTGCACCTCTTTGGCGAAGAGGCCATCGAGTTCCTCTCCCAACTGGAGAATCCCCCCGAGGGCTTTGTGTCAGTGCTCCTCGACATCGCCAGCGACAAGGACATCTTCGAGATGTCATACCTCAAAGTAATCGAGGTGCTCAGTGACCGTGCTGAAGCAGGCCAACTTTGCGTCGAAAAATTTCGCGATGTCGCCGTCCCAGTCATCGAGAGGGGTCGCCCCGGCTGGCCCAAAGCCCTGAAGACGCTCTTGGTGCTGGACGCGCTTCCCGAGGAATTGCACCCCACTGTCGAAGCGAGACTAACCGGCGACGATCGGTTCCGCGCAGGAAAGGCGATGCGAAGGCTGTGTACGCTGGGTGAGCGAGCTCGACCCCTCTTGCCGTCCATGCTCGCAGCTCTCGCTACGATCAGCCCCTTCGGCTTTGCTCGACTCAGTGAGGACATCCCCGAACTCGTGGGCATGCTCGGGGCGCTTGTAGACGGAGCAACACTGGGAGAGGTCACTGGAGAGCCGCACCATAAGGACATCGGTGGCCCCAAATTCATCGCCAGGGCCGCCGAAGTCCTCAGTGATATCGGGCGTCCGGCAAGCGATACGCTGCCTGGCCTGGTGCAACATCTGGGAAGCGGCGGAGCCGTCGGTACTTACGCGAGGCGTGCCGTCGAGAAGGTCGCCGGCGATGCCCTCGTCCCGCTGCTCATCGAATTGGTCAGCGATCGCTCCAACGAAGAGCGCATCCGCGTCGAGGCAGCCACGATGCTAATGGTGGCTGATAGACACTGCGATTGGGGCGTTGTCGAGGCCGCCCAAGAGATCGTTCCGGTGCTGCACAGCCTGATCGACGACGCCGAGAGCAGCGACGAGCTGCGCGAAGCCGCCAAGAAATCCTGCGACTGGCTCGAGCGCTACCTCGATTGATAGGATGACAGTGTACCGCGCGTGAAATTTCGGGCAATAATGATGCAATCGAATAGGGTGGAAGCCGGACGTGTGCGCGAGGGCGGTGAGGCGGGTGTAGCGCAATGGCGGGGGGAAACAGACCGGGGGGAAACTGGGGAAACAGACCGAGGTAAGCGCAAGATCGAGAGATGACGGGGATATTCGGTGATTGGTTGGGTAAATCTGGCGCCTGAAAAACAGCGCAAAACGAGCGTCTTGGAAAGGAAGGGTGGTTGGACAGCCAGACGGTTGATATTGAGACGATTCGGAAAATATTTTGCGTTGGAGTCGGTGTGGATCGGACAGTGAAGGGGGTGTTGCGGGGTGGGTTGGATGGAGGATTAGCTCTTATTACAGGGCCGATGCGGATACCTGGGTCGGTTTTTCCTCCGTGGGTCGGTTTTTCCTCCGTTGAGCCGGCCCCGAGACACGGACCAACGCAATCGAAGGCACCCCTCAAATGGTAGATTGCGCCGTCGTGCAGGCGCCCGAAATAGAAGGAGGTGGGATGATCCCGGGCGTTGACTGTCCATCGGTCGGCATCGACGTGGGGTCGACGGCACGAGGTGAATGAACCTCAGGCTATTTGGGTTGCCTGAACAGCGGCGCGTAAAAGCGGCATTTGTGGGGAGTTGGATTCGGCGGGTAGGGGTTTATGGCGGGTCGGTCAACGCCGTCGTGTCGTGGGCGATCTGGCAGGTCTGGCCGGTTTTGCGCTCTCGACCTCAATCCGTCAGGGGGATCTCCCACTTCTGGGAGAGGTGGTGATGGACCTCTTCCATCTCGGATGCGTCGAGGAGGCGATTGTAGACCAAAAGCTCTGCCATCGATCCCTGCCAGGCGGTGGGGAGGTTTTGTTCGCGATAGTCGGCGCCGATCCGCAGCGGGCGCTGCACCTCGTATTGAAAGCCGTCATCGGGGAGTGAGTCGGCGAATTCGCCGTTGACGGCGGCGCCGACGGTCTGCTGTGAGGCGTCCAGGAAGAAGGTGAGGATGGCGAAGGTATCCGGGTCCGGCCGGGGGACGTCGAAGATAGCGTCGCCGCGATTTTCGTCGGCGGGGTCGCCGAACTCCTGGCGCCGGTCCCACCAATGCCTGAGTTTGCGGTCGTTATGGAGCTCAATGGAGAAGTTGGAGTGGGGACGCCGGTAGTTTCCAAGGAGTATCCCGCCACGCCCGTCGCCATCTTCGACGGTGTTCGAGGCGACGGCGAATATCGTATATCCCTGGCCGGTGGCACGCAGCTGGAGAACGTCGCTGGTGGTGAGATAACTCCCATCGAAGTCCAGGACGGCGCGGCCTGCCTGGCCGTCGGCGCGATAGATGGGCATGTGGCGATCGACGGCCTGGTAGGCGTGGTTGTCGTCGCCCGAGAGGTCTCGCCACGAGTGGACAAGGCCGTCGGAAGACCTCATCACAGACTCGTCATGGTCGGCATCGAAGGAGAGGGACAGCCCCTCGAGGTCGGCGGGGTGAAAAGGCGGTGGGTCCTGGGCTGAGTCGGGCGAAGTGTCGGGCACGGAGTCTACATCGCCGTCGAAGTCGTCCTGGGTCGCACCTTCCGTGTCGGGATCCTGCAGGTGCGATTCGTCGGCGACGATATTACAGCTGAAGGAGCCGAAGAGCAGCAAGGCCACGACAGGGGCAGCAAGCGCTAATAGTGAGCCTGTGGGGAGCATCGAAAACCTCATTCTCTGACCGTGCGGGCGCCGGCGATGTAGAAGGTCTTGCTCACCTGCAGGATGTCGAGTTGGGAGGTGTAGCGCAAACCGCCTCCGAGGCTGGCCGTTGTCTCGTGGGTCTGGGCGTGTACGTGGATGCTTTCGGGCTCGGGGCCGTCGGTGAGGATTTCGCAGAGCACGCGGCCGTCCA
>SLPW01000620.1 GCA_007131755.1 Myxococcales bacterium
GGACTCTTGGAGCCGATGGCATCCCTCGGCGCCACGACGAGCGGTAGCGAGATCGTGGCGCTGCCATCGCGCAAGCCCAGCGACTCGTCTACTGGGCCTCAATCCCTCAACGTGGTCGTATCACGAGTATCGCTGGGGAGCAGTGCGATGAGATGAGCACCGGCATCCCCCCAGCCACCGATCACCTACGCGTACTCCCAGCCACCCACCACCTACGCCTCCTCGTCCCCCCAGCCACCGACCACCTACGCCTTCACGACGTCGGGCTGTCGAGGGCCATCGCTTTCACAACGGCCCGTTCATTTCATCAGCACCTTCGGCGCCGATCCGACCCTTCAACCGGCCAAACTCTGGGACGAGTGAGCCGAGGACAGAGTCCGGCTATTTCACGGTGACGACCGGGTTCCTGGCTATCGGTGTTTATTGATTGCACGACCTCCGAATCCCCGGGCACACAAACTGCGTGTGGCCCGGGGCTACCGGGCGTGTTTCTGATCGATAGTGCGTTTGCGACGAACAACATCGGCGGGAATCGACGTCAGAGGCCGACCAACTTCCATCGCTCGACCGGTAGCCCGGGGCCATCCGCCGTTCAGGATGCCCCGGGGTTCGAGTGGCAGTCCATCGATCACCTTTCGGTGTTGGTTGCTTGCGCGAACTTACGAATCACGGATTCAACGGAAACAATGTCCAGCAGCTCCGATTCAATCTCGCGCCACTCCCGCGCCAGATCGACGGTGCAGACCTGCACCCGAAACCCATCTATCTCGTAGTCGAGGCGCAGTTCGTGGTCGATGGTCGGATATAGCAGCATTCCCTCGACAATCCGTCCCGCCGCCCGGTGCACCTTGTAGGTATTTAGGTAGGCGTACAACTGATACAGATTCCCGGAGTGCACTTTCTCAACGCCACCTTGCCATCCCGACTGCAGCGTCTTCTGGTAGTACTTGGTGTCTATGATCACCACCCGGTCCGTTCCCTCCAGAGTGATGTCCGTCTTCATCTGCGGCAGCCGCGACAACGCCTTATCGTCGCCACTGGCGTTCCATTTCAGATGCGAGCTCGTGGACCGAAACCCGTCGTGTTCGCGATCGTAGAAATTGCGCACGAACTTCTCAAAGAGCATATTCATCTGCACCTCGTCGCGTAGAAAATCCCGAAACCGAGCCTCGCCGGTTTCCTCGCTGACCAGTAGATTCCGCGCTACCAATTCACAGACATCGAGAAGAAATCGGTAGAATCGGTTGTTGCGGTGCAGTCTCACCCGGTGAAATAGAAGCGGACTCAACCGCTTCAAGTCTTCTACGCCGCGCAGATAGGGGAGCACGCCGGCGATTTCCGCTCGCAGGTCGTCGTCGAGATCACGGACGCGCCGGAGATGTTGGAAGGTCGCCTTCAACAACCGATTATGCAGCACGTCGTGGGTCAGCTCGTCGACCCGGCACCTGGCCTTTCCCTGCTGGAATAGCATCTCGTTGATCGACGGGCCGAACTCGATCTGACCCCGCACTCCCGCGATCTTTTTCGACTCCGTGCGATAACCTCGATCGAGCCCCCGGCGGACCAACTGCCGAGTTCCGTCGATGAGAATTCGCGCAAAGAGATCGACGATCTCGTTGCTCTCCACCGATTCGAGGTCGACGACGTCGTCGTATTCGAATTGACGCCAGGCATAAGAGAGAAGGTAATAGACGTTCCGGACGGGAATCGCCATCTCTCACCCTCCCTCGAGCAGGTATTCCACTTCCGACTTCACCTGGTCGCGATCATCGAACCAGTACTCCTCCAGAAGTGGTTTGACCTGATACTCGACGACTCGTCGGTACCACTCCTCGTCGTCTGAGACGCCTTCGGAGGGACAGAAATAGCTATGACCGATGCAGAACCCTTTTCCCAGATTGGTGGTATCTTTGGCTATGCGCTCGTTCAGGGCGTTGAGGCGCCGGCGGATCTCGGTGATTCGAGATTCCGCAATCCCTCGTTCGGCGAGGAACTCCTCGAAGGCGTCGTTGAACCGGGGCTTGAGGTCGACGAATGTAAATCGACGCCGCAGAGCGTAGTCGACCATCGCCAGCGATCGATCCGCCGTATTCATCATCCCGATGACGTAGACGTTTTCCGGTACATAGAACGTCTCGTCACGCGTCCTGGCATACTGCAGCGGCACGGCCCACTCCGGGCCCCGTTTGTCCGGCTCGAGAAGCATCATCAACTCCCCGAAGATCTTACTCAGATTCCCCCGGTTGATCTCGTCGATGATGAACACGTAGGGCTTCCCGGCGTCGCCGCGTCTCGCGTCGCGACAGAACGTCGCAAAAAGCCCGTCCTGACGCGTAAACCCACCGTCCTCGTCGGGACGATAGCCCTGAATGAAATCCTCGTACGTATATGCTTGATGAAACTGCACCATCTCCACCCGTTCGTCGTCCTTCTCGCCCATCAACGCATTGGCGAGTCGGCGACACATGAAGGTCTTCCCGACGCCGGGTGGTCCCTGCAAGATTAGATTTTTGTGCTCCGTGAGCAGTTCCAGGATCTCCCTGAATCTGCGTCGGCCGACGAAGAGTTCCTCCGTTGCGTCATCGATGGTGTACGGCTCCGGGCCACTTTCTGTCGCTGCTCCATTGAGCAGAAAGTGCCGTCGCTTCGATTCGTCGAGTGTCGCCTCGAAGAACTCCGGGAGGTGCCTGTCGCGATACCTGCTTCGAGACCAATTTTCGTACTGGCTATAGGTTCGGTCCAGTGCCTCGTGCCACGCTTCGATGACCTCATCGTCGAGGTTTCGGGCCTCTTCCAATGGCACCTGGAATAGGGCCAATTCTCCACCGGCGCTCTCGTAGGTGTATGACCTGTCAAATTGGAGCTGCTCCCCGAATTCTGTGGGCAATAGGAAGGTCGCACGTGGACGCTCGTTTGATCTCCCGCGAATCTCGAAGACAACTCGCATTGCGAAATACAGAACGAACAGTCCGTCGTCCCAATCAGGATCCGCGAGAGAGAACCGAGCGTCGTCAGGCCCGTCGACTTCAAACCGTTCGGCCGCCTCGCGAAACGTATCGAAGGCCCACACCGCCTCGTCGACATCGGCAAATAACTCCGCGCAGGGCTCCCCCATATCCAGACGCTTTGTCTCGACGGCGACGTCGAGATCGGCTCCGAGTTGCGGGTAGAGAAAGAGGAGTCGATTCAGTTGGTCACTGGTCACGTCGAAATTCGTTCCGTGCGGTGCCCGAATGATCGACAGTTCCTGAAGCACGACGTCTTTTTGGAGTTCCTCGCGCGAGATCGGTTCATCGAGAATCGTGACCCACTCGAAATCAACGTAGTGATCGGCCTCCCTGACCGCCGTCGGCGGGTTATCCCGCCGTTCGGGGCTCGTGATGAGCCGAAAGACCGCTCGGATACCGGCATGGTCGCCGGACTGCCACAAAAAGCCGACATCGCCAGCCCCCATCCGATCGGCGTATCGAGTCACCTGCCACCATCTCTCGTCGCCCGGCTCGGCCGCTTGGAGTTCGCTATCGATATCCAGGAGATTCGGATTGGCCTGAAAGATCCAGGCCTGCGCCTCGCCAGCGTACTCAACACCCCGAAACTCGGCGAATTTCCGGCGTTCGGCGTCCGACAAGAAGTCGAGTTCATCGGGCATCGCACGGGTGACGACCCACACGAGGCTCTGGGCGTCGAGCCGGTCGCGCACCTCTACGCCGCGATCCGCGAGCTCCTCGATAAACGCATCGAGAAACTCGAGCGTGTGTAGATAGACCGCGATTTCATCCGATCTATCGTCCGGCTTTTCGTAATCGACCATCTCAAAGGCCCGCCAGATCGGCGTGTACTTGTAGAACGGGCGCTCTTCCGGATCACAGCCCATCAACAAAAACGACGCCGTACTCAACCGGTCGCTTGGCCTGCTGATCACATCCTCCGGAAAGCCGTCGAAAAACTCCCGGAGCCTCTCGGCGAATTGTCGCTCCTCGTCCCACAACGCCAACAGCGGGCTGCGGGCGGCCTTCGGCGACTGCTCACACCACGACAAGAAGTTTTCCTGGGCACGCGAATTCGTCAGGTTGTTGGGGGTACCGAAGGCCCGACGCAATATCTTCGGCCAATTCGGCCGGTCTTCTCGAACCGCAACCATCGCATCTTGGACGTTCTCCGCGATCTCCAATTTGTAGTCTCGCTCCCGCCGGTCGAACTCCTGGCCTTCGTAGATGCGTTCGGCCCAGTGAAGAAATTCGTGCCAGGGGTCCCTATCCGGGTCCCAGAGCCGCCGGATGCCCTTTTGATAGAATGACTCCACCGGCTCGCCCCGCTGCGCTTCCAACCCCCGCCGCACCTGCAACAGCCGCCGGTCGATATTCGCCGAATCGTCCTCCACGTACTCGGAGAGCCCATCGACAATCCGTCGCTTTTGGTTGATGGACGTTATGGGCTCGAATGTCTCAGGGTGCACCAGATGCAACAGCGCGTGGCGCTGCGTGCGACACCGCGACTCGTCAATCTCGAAGACCAGCTCCCGAAACCCCCAGGGGTCGCGAAGCGTCCTCGCTCGCATCGAATCGTCGAGTTCCTTCCATCGCCGGAAAAACCTCACCAGAAATGACAACATATAGTATCGGTAGGTATTGAAGGCTCTGCCTGTATATGCCAGACCATCATCGAGCGCCCTCGATACCTCCTCCGGCAGTCCCACCGGCTCGTCCATCCATCCCAGTACTGCATTGATATGTCCCCGTTTAGTGGCGCCGCTGATAGTGTACGGTTTGGCAATCAGAAAGTGCACACACAGAACTTCGGCCATCAACTGAATCACCTCATCCCGAGCCGACTCCAGTTGAGTTTCCAGTATCTCGTCGAACGAACGGTTGCTTCCGGCCATCACATTGACGACATACAGCTCGTACAACTCGTCGACATGCTCGCCTCTCCAGATCGGCTCTCCGGGCACGAACAGCGACCCGTCATCGCCGAGGCACTCCTCGACGAACCGGTCGGACACCTCGTAGATGCGTCTGGCTTTCTCACTGGTGTATCGAGCCATGAACTCCTCCATGCAAAAATCAACCATTGAAATCGACTGCCGCGAAGGTATCGCATCACGGCAACGAATCAACCGGCACCACCACCGTATGACGATCGCAGTCGGCGGGGA
>SLPW01000065.1 GCA_007131755.1 Myxococcales bacterium
ACAAAGTGCGCGATGAACTCGGCGGGGTATTCGAAATGGCCAAGATTCATCGTCCTTCCGGTGCGGAGGAGAGCGCGCTTCGAGGTACATACGAATTTCTCGAGCGTCACCGGCGTGGGCTTCCCACCTGGCGCGACTTGATCCCCGACCTCAAGCTCATCGTCGGCGCGGGTCGAGATCAACGTGAAATTGATCTTCTCAATCCAGATGACATTCGAGGCGGCGTGCGTCCTGGTCAGGCTCTCCATTTCGATCCTCCTCAGCGTTTTGAGTTGCCCGCCGATTCCGAGGTCATCGAATTCCCGATGAGCTCCGGCGTCGACGACGATGGCAGGGGCGGCGAGGAATATGAGGCGTTGGTGCAGGACTCGGCGCTGCCGTTGACGCGTACACAGAAGGTGCGGCTTCGAATCGCCTATCGCTATGCGGAGGACGCCTTTAGGATCTTCGTCCTTCCCGTTGAGAATGAAGACTCCAAAACATCTCCCTTCGATGAGATATTGGTCGAGTGGCGCAGGGGAGAGGCTGGCGAGCAGGAACAAGTACGCGAGATTTCGAACGAACCGCCGGGATTTCCGAAGCCGAAGAGCTGGGCGTCGATGGAGGATTGGCGCCTCACCGAGCTACGACTGCGTAGAGAAGAAGTGGGCGAAAAGCTCGAACCTTTTCTCAATAAGGGGGCCTTTCACAACTGGCTCGAGACGAAACCAAAAGAGGTCCAGCAGGCTCTCGATGAGTTGCGTGACCTTTTGGGGAGTGACGAGATCGAGAAATGGATGGGCTATGTCATTCCCATCGGCCGCTCTCTGGAGACACCGCCCGACGAAGTAGTACGGGAGGTCGACGAGTTAAATGGTCTAATCGCTACCCTGGCGAATATTCGTGACGTTCAGGGATGCCGAGATTTCCCACACAAGAAACTTCACAAATATAAGGACACAGCGGTCCAAAAGGCGTATCGAGAGCTCTGCGATACGGCTGTGAAGACCTACGGGAAATTGCGTCATCTCAGCTCACCGAAGTTGCTGGAGGCGCTCCAGCGAGAGGTCAAGGATGGAGAAGGCGGCGGTCAGTTGTATTTCGAGACTTTCGGCAGGGCGCTGGGCGATGTGCGCGACGGTGATCGCCGCCAGCATATGAATTGGTTTCTCGACGAGTTCTTCGCATTTGCTGAACGCTGTCTCGACGCGGAGCAGCCCGATTCGAAACTGCGCCACTTTATGTGGGCTCTGGCGACGGCGTTTTGGAGCAACAAGCAGGTCGTCTACGAGTTCACCGAGTTGCAGGTTTCGAGACTATGCCAGTGTCTGTTGAGTCTGGCGAAGACTATCGAGTCCAGGTGGATTGAAGAGGGGATATGCATCGAACTCTTCAAGGAGCTCGGCCTCGTCACTCTCGCACTGCTGAGATTGAGAGGAGAGCCGGCGGGAGAGATCCTGGAGGCCAATAACGACTTCTGCGCGGAGTTGGCGGAGTTGATGGAGGCCATCGACGAAGCCACCGAATTTAGGGCCAATGCCAGAATCACGGTGGAAAGAGAGAGCGAGGCATTTGGTAAATTGATGGCCGAAAACCTTCGGGGCTATCGAATCAGTCGCATTAAAATCATCGAGGACTGAAAATGGTTGGACGACCAAAGCCGTTGAACTTTTTGAATTACGAGCTGGGACATGTGCAGGAATTTCCTGTCCGTACAGAAGCCCGCCCCGGTCACCATTGGATGACGAGGTTGGTCAAAGAGGGCCGTCCCCACCGCGAGTGGGTCGCCCTCGAGGACGGCCGGAAGGTCAGCGCGCTCTACAAAAACCAGAAGCTCGAATTGAGCTTTGGAAGGCACTCCGATGTCCAGAGAGTGCGCCACTGGTTGCATCATGCTTCGCCTCCGTGCCTTGCGAGGCTGGAGTTGACGGCAACTCCTCAGGGAATCCTCGAGGGAACGCTGGCACTGTCGCAATCGGCGTTGGCCGGGGAGTTGGAAGAAGCACCGGAGATCTTGTTGAGCGACGCCGTCGTGGAGCAGATCGGTGGCGGAAGTGTGGAGAGAACGCGAGATGAATTGATTGGAAGCGGGGGGATTTCTTCACCGTGGCCGGAGGAAAATTTCGTCCTGGTGATGCAGGTGCCGATCCGCTTTCGTCGCGAGGAGCGCGACGAGGAACCGGAGATTCGATGGGTCCTCGCCAATGGCCACGATCTGCGCTGCCGGCTCGAAGGAAAGCCAGGGCGGCAATATCTAAAGGCGATGGGATACGAACGCCGTAAGAAGGAGGTGAAGACGAGACTTCCGGGCGTTCATTTTGTCAGGGTTCGCGCCATGCCTCGCCTCGTCGACGACGAAGAGGAGATTGAGGGGACGAATCTCGAGGACTTGACACCGATCCAAAATGATCACCTCACGGCCTGGGTGGAATACGAGTGGGCCGAGCGGGAGCGGCGAAAAGCGTTACTCGAGCGACGACAACAAGTGGATCTGGAGTATGACGAAGTCGTCGATGGTCCGCGTCGAGGTTCAAAAAATGACGACGAGACTCGCTGGACGGTTCGCATCCGAAATGGCATCGCAGACTGCCAGAAATGGCTCGCAGAGAAAGGAGAGTTCACGGGGAAAGTCGAGAAGATCGATGCTTTCGTCGAACTCCATTCCCTCCATAGCGGAGGCGATGTAGACGGAGTGGAATCTGCAAATCATGCCACCATCGAGAAGTTCGAAAAAGACCACCAGATGGACCGAATTATCGCCACCATCACCTGGAAGGAGCATGATTCACCGCCCAATAAGGGCAAGCTCGTGGCCTGTTCTCACTACGGCAACGAAAAGCAGGAAGAACGTCGGGACGAGGCGCTGAAGCGGCTTCGCTGTGGGCAAAGCGCGAATCCCGATTTGTTGAGATATATCTTCTTTCCTCAGGCGATTCCCTCCATCGAGGGCAAAGATATTCGGATGTGGCACCGCCCTGGCGCACCGCGGTTGAACGAATCGCAGAAGAAGGCTGTCATTCGAGCAGCAAAGGAGCCGTCCCTATTGCTGATTCAAGGACCACCGGGGACAGGCAAAACGACAGTCATCGCCGAGAGTATTCACCAGTTGCGCCATCGATACCGAAACCGCGGCGATGGTGAGCCCGGTAGCGGCAGTGGGCCGCTTCGCGTGCTCGTATCGAGTATCCAAAACGATGCTGTGGCGAATGCAGCGGACAAACTCGGCAGTGAGGATGTATTCGTCGACCGTCATGTGCGCGGAGAGGGGGAAGACCGAGCGACGGAACTCCGGGGGCGAGAGATTGCAGGGAAGCTGTGGCGTCAAATGGAGGCACGCCCGGCATTTCAGCGCTATCGAAGGCTTTGCGGATTGAGTCGAGCTGTTGAAACCCTGGCTCCTCACCTCGGTTCACAGCCACGGCGAAGCCTGAGTTATATCGAGGAGTTCGAAAGCTCCGACGCATTCGACGAGTTGGGAAATAACGTCAGGGACGACCTCGACATGCTCAAGGTTCGTCTGAGGGAGTTGATGGCAGATGAGATTGTTGGAAAGGAAAAGGACATTGTCGACGAAGAGCCTGAGCTGCCACAGGACTTTCGGGCGGCCCTGAAGCGACTCACTGAAGCGCCGGAGTCACTGCTCGAAAGTGATTTTTCGGCGGCATTGGATCTGGTGGTGGAGTTGGAGGGATTGCTGGAGGAGGGGCCGGAGCATGTCCGGAATAGGGGCAGGGAGTTGGCCCAGGATGCTTCGAGTTGTCGCCGAGGTCTGAGGCGCGCGATCAAGACTGGTGAGCTACGTCCCCGCTACGCCAAAAAGTGGACGAGCCTTCGCGAGGAGGCACGGCGGTTGCTGGCCGGGGGCGATGAACAGGAGGAGTCGGATGTAGAGGCTATCTCACCACACGACGAATGGCTCAAGGAGGCGCAGAGGTGGCTGGGAAGGGCGCGAGAAGACATCGCCGAGCGCCTCGAGGAATTTGCTGCGCGTGAGGAGGCCATCGTCTTTGATTGGATCTCCACGCTCAATGACCGTCCAACGGTGATGCAGAAAGTCGTGACAGAATACGCACCGGTGCGGGCGACGACCTGCCAGAAGTCGTCGAAGTTCTACGACGATGAAAGGCCTTACGATGTGGTCATCATCGACGAGGCTGCTCGCGGCGGACTTGACGTCCTGATCCCCATGACCATGGGGAGGTCGATTATCCTTGTCGGTGATCAGAACCAGCTCCCCCCACATGTCGAAGACGAGTTAGAGCGCCAGCTCGAAGAAGATATTCGGCGCAATGTGGATCTCAAAGAGACGTGGCTCTTCTCCTATCTATGGGATGAGTTGGGTGGTCCGGTGGCGCGGACCAATTGTGTATCCCTTACCACGCAGTATCGCATGCACCGCGACATCGGAGAGGTCGTATCGAAGGCATTTTACGAGCCCGAAGGGCTGAAGCTCGATCACGACTGTAGTGGGGGTAGCGAAGCGAAGAGGGCACCGGTATTCGGGCTTTTCAATGATGAGCCCTTTGTTTGGCTTGATACCAGTGATGTGCTGCAAGACGGCTCAACCCGAAGGGCACAGGACATCTCATGGCCCTGTCATATGTCCAATCACTATGAGGCAAAACTCATCATCGACGTGCTCAATGGATTGAGCAAAGAAGGCCTCGAGGAGTTGAGGGCCCGAGAAGACGGAAAACCAATAGGCCTCATCCCCTTTTATCGTGAGCAGCTCAATCTCCTGCGAAGGTTGGTCGATCGATATCTTCCTCACCTTCGGGATGATATTGAGTTGAAGACCGCCGATAGCTTTCAGGGAAAGGATTTCCCATTGGTGATTCTATCTACCGTGCGAAGCAATAATGCCGGAAAAGTCGGCTTTCTCGAACTTCCCAACCGAATCAACGTCGGGATTTCCCGTGCAAAGAATCAGGTGATTCTCGTCGGCGATAGGGTCACCCTGACGAAGGGAAGTGAGCCCTTTGAGAGAGTGTGGAAGGTGATCAAGGGAGATTCGGGACCCGGCATCGTCGTGCCCAGCAGTGATGTGACGTAGGAGCTTTCACCGCACGATTTTGACGAAGACCACCACGAAGACGAGGATCGACGATGAGCGACGACAAGAGCAATCGAACTGTCTGGTTGCCCGTGCCGGGACTGGCAGTGCGGGTAAG
>SLPW01000254.1 GCA_007131755.1 Myxococcales bacterium
AACCCCTCGACCCCAGTGTCGGTGCTCGAGGAGCTGGCGCTCGATGGGTCGCAGGAGGTGCGCATCGGGCTATTGGACAATCCGTCGACACCTGGTCATCTGCTAAAGTCCTTCGCGGAGGACAATGACGACTACTTCGCCGCCCGTGCTCGACGGCGATTAAACTAGGCACCAGTAGATCACAGGAACCATTAGCCCCGCAGCGCTTTTTTGAGCTTTTTGATGTGGAGGCGAAGCTCGGCGAGGCCCTCGTACCAGCCGATTTCCTCGGCGATGGATCGGGCTTTTTTGAAGTAGGATTTGGAGGCCTTGAAGTCGTTGGCCTCTAACGCTGTGATGCCGAGGTTGGTGAGGATGCGGCTCTGGTTGAGGAGATCGCCTGTGCCGGCGGCGAATTTGGCTGCATTTTCGAAATAATTGCGGGCCCGTTCGACGTCGCGCATGCTCAGGGAGAGGGCGCCGAAGTTGGACATGATGCGGACCAGTCCGCGAAAGTCCTCGATGGCGCGAGCTTGTTCGTAGGCGGTCTGTAAGAATTTCTGGGCCCGCTGGTAATCCTTCTGGCGGATGAAGAGGGTGCCGAGCTGGTTGTAGGCCGTCCAGAAGAGCTTTCGCTCGTCGGGGTTCTTCATATCCAATTCGCCCAGTTGTGGCACCTTCTGAGAGACTTCTTGCAGCAGTTGCGCAGCCTGGGGAAGCTGGTTTTGTTTTTCAAAGACCTGGGCGATGCCGAGCATGGCATTGATCTCAGCTTTTGGGTCCTCCAGATCTGTGGCCAGCTCACGTGCGGCCTGCAGATTGCGAAGGCTCTGTTCGAGGCTTCCCGCCTCGAGGGCGAGCATGCCGTGTTCGTAGTGGAGTTCTCGGCGAATAGGGGCGTCGACGAGTTGGAGGTCCGGGAGGTTTTCGACGACCAGGCGGGCGTCCTCCAGACGTCCCGATTCTCGAAGAGCGATCAGCAGGGAGAGCCGGGCATTGACCAGGGTCTCATGGTTCTGGTCGACTCGGTTTTCGATGAGTTCGATCGCCTCCTGGAGTTGATCGATTGCGCCGGCGTAGTCATAGAGGTCGAGGAGCATCTCCCCGGCCAGGGTCAGATAGTAGGCAGCGCCCTCCCAACCCTCGACACTTCGGTAGTGGAAGGCCACCATCAGGGGATATTCGAGGGGGTCGACGGCGGCGTAATCGGCGGCTTGCTCCAAAAATTCGATGATCCGGGCGTGGAGTTGATGCCGTGAAGATTTTGGCATGCGCTCGTAGACGACCTGGCGCAGGGCCCGGGGTTGAAAGCTGAGATGAATACGCCCGAAGGAGTCGAATTCGGCCTGCAGAAAATTCAGCGCCACCAGATGTTTGAGGTTCTGCTTCGGCTCCAGATGAGAGGGGGTGACCTGGAAGAAGAAGTCCTCACGAAAGCTCTCGCCGATGACAGAGGCAATGGAGAGGAGGTCTCGCAATGGCTCGGGGAGGGCGTCGAGTCGTGCGGCGAGCAATTCGTGGAGGTTGGTGGGGATGTCGGCGTCGAGGAGATCAGCGGCGCTGCTGAGGCTGGCGTCGTCTCGCTGGAGCACGGCCCGCACCATCTGATCGAGGAACATTGGATTTCCGCTCGAACGCTGGTGAATCTGGGCGACCACGTCGGGGGGCGGGGTATAGCCGAGGAGCTGTGCGACGAATTGGCGCGACTCGTCTTGAGAAAAGGCGCCGAGCTGGAGGATTTCGAAATTGCCGGGAAGCCCGTGGTCAAGGGCCGTGGACTCGATGCGGTGGGTGACGGCGATGAGGATGGGTTGCTTTTTGATCCCCGAGAGCAGGGCGCCGATAAATTCCAGGGTGAATTTGTCGAGGATATTGATATCGTCGATGGCCAACAGGACCGGTCCCTTCTTCATGGCGAAGCGAAGCAGGCGATAGAGTAGGGCGCCCGTGAAGTGGGCGAATCCCGAGGCGTCCTGCCAGGGAAGGTCGCTCTGGTCGAGGGCGTCCTGCTGTTGGCCAAGATAGACTTTGACCACCGCGTCGATATGGGCTTCCAGCCCCATGGAGTCGCAGGCCTTTCGGATGAGGCGCTCCGGATCCTTGTAGGTCTCGGCGATCTGCCGAATCCAATCACGAACCGGGGCCAGGCCGTGCTGCGCACTCTGAAGGCCGTCTCGACAGACGAAGGTTCGCCAGCCCGTTTCTCCGAGTTTTTTGGCAAAGCGCTCCAGGAGGACCGATTTTCCGGTCCCCAGGTCACCGAGGATGGCGACGCCGCCTCCCTGTTTCTCCCGGGCTGCGCTGGCGCGGCGCATCAATTCGTCAAAATAGGTGGGACGGGGGACGAAGATGTCGAGGTCTTCGAGGTCGGGCTTTTTCTCGTCGGCACTCCGGGTGCTGACGGAGACGACCTGAACGGTGTCGGTGCCGGCAATATTGTGGCCCTTGCCGTATTGAACGCGGTCGCGGGTAGCGTCGCGCATATTCTTGTCGGCGTAGATGCGGGCGTCGCGGCTGCCACGGGCGATCTCGACGGCGCGGTCGATGGCCTCGCCATAGGCATTGCCTCCCTGGCGATTGGCGATAAAGACCTCGCCATAGACGAGGCTGATGCCGATGTGATCTGCTCCTTGATCGAGGGAGCGGAATTTCTTCTGGAGGGCGAGGGCACATTCGGCGGCCCGGACGTTGTCGCCTACGCGGGCCTTTCGGGCTCCGAAGAGGATGGTGAAGGTGCCGCCAAGTTGGCTGTCGATTTCCCCATCGTAGTGGTGGACGATCTTCTGGACGAGCTTTTTTTCCTCGGCGCTGCGGCGGGCGAGTTCCTCGGGGTCGAGTCCCGACTGTCGGCGCGAGCGCTGCTGGACGCCGAGCACGGCGACCTTGCGGCGTTCCCCGACGAGGCTGCCCTGGAGCTCCCCGGCGTCAAAGGTCTGGTCGAGCACGGAGGTGCCCTCGGCCAATTCGGCGGCCATGCGTTGAGATTGTTCGGTGCCGAAAGTGCCGAAGCTTCCGGAGCGGGTATATAGACTGCTCAGGCTGGTGCTCGTATGCCCACTGTCGGAGGTATTACTCGTGGTGGGATTGCCGCCCTGGACGAGACCGCTTGCGGCCAGTGAGCCGCTGTAGGACCCGGAATCGCGTCCCGTATGGCGTCCGGTGTGGCGTCCTGTATGTCCCGACTCCAGATCCTTGAGGGCGTGCTTGAGCGCGTCGCGCATCTCTTTTGCCGTCTGGTAGCGCTTCTTCTTGTTGCGCTCCATGGCCTTGAGAGTGATGTGTTCCAGAATGCCGGGGATGGGGACGTCGGGGACGAGCTCCGAGGGAGGCCGAATGACCATCTGCATCACCCGGCCGATGATGCTGACGGCGTCCTTGTCGTGAAAGAGGCGCTTTCGGGTCAGCATCTCGTATAGAATGACCCCGACGGACCAGATGTCGGCGCGGCCGTCGAGGTCCTTGCGCATGATCTGCTCGGGACTCATATAGTCGAAGGTCCCGACGATGTCGCCGGCCTGGGTGTAGGGGCCGACCTCCATGGCCGGCCCCTTGACCTTGGCGATACCGAAGTCGAGGACTTTGACGAAGTCCGGCTGGCCGGCGACCTGCTCGACCATGATATTGCCGGGCTTGAGGTCACAGTGGACAATTTCGGCGTTGTGGGATTGTTCGAGGGCGCCGAGAAGTTGGATGAGGATCTGGCAGGTTCGCTTGGGGTCGAGAGGAAATTCTTTTTTGATGATGCGCTTTAGTGTCTTCCCGGGCAGATGCTCCATGACCAGATAGAGCATATTCGTGTCGGGCTGTTTGCCGTAGTCGACGATATTGACGATGTTGGGGTGTCGCAGGCTGTTGATGGCCTGCACCTCGCGCATGAAGTAGTGCTCGCCCTCCGGATTGCTCTCCGTGGGCTTGAGGACCTTGACGGCGACCTTTCGTTCCAGGGGATATTGAATGGCGGCGTAGACGTTTCCCATACCGCCCTCGCCGATCTTCTCGACGAGCTCGTAGGTATCTTTTAAGCGGGTGCCGATGAGGGGGTCGACGCTTTCGGATTTGGCAGGCTGAGACGGGCTGGAGTGGGGGCCCGTAGAGGCGACCCCGGATTGGGGGCCGGTGGTGCTGGCGACTCCACTGGCAGGACCCGTAGAAGCGGGTTTAGGGCCCTGGGTAGAGTTGGCGTCGACGGGATCGACGTCCAACTGAACTTCCGGGAGATCTTCTTCTTTACTCATGATTCATACCGTCGGCATGGGAAAATGCCCCCCGGTTATTCTTCGCGGTTGAGTAGATCGGCGATGATGGATTCTCGATGCTGTTGCTCTTCTTCGATGAGGTCTTCGACGGTCTGAGCAAGGGCGTCGGCATTCTGTTCGAGCCAGGCGAAGGCTTCGTCTACGAAATCACCGGAGTCGACGAGATTGACATACCACTGCTCGTCATCTTGCAGCACGAGGACGAACTCCTGTTCGGTGCGGGTCAAGATGACAGCGGAGGTCTCCTCCTCGTTCATCTGGATCTGGCGGGGGTCGGAACCCAGGCGAACGGCGTCGTTGTCAGCCATGGCTTCGAATTGGAAGACGTGGTCGAAGAGATCTTCCGGGGAGTCCAATTCGTCGAGAAGCTCGGCGCCGGAGCGCGATCGAGCCAATTGGTGGTCCACGGAGGGGAGGTATCGCTCGATGAGCTCGTCCATGTGTTCCAGGCTGGCGTGGCGATCCAGGAAGTATTGTCGCGTCGTTTCGTCGGTTCTTTCCCAGACGCCATCGCCGTCGCCTTCGAGCAGGGCGATGCGAAAGAGCTCGAAGGCGTCCTCCGGATCGGAAGGATCGAGTTCACTGCTGCAGGCGGCACCGAAGACGATGGCGATCACCAAGAGGATCGCCGTCGCAGTCAGTGACGGTCTTGCTGATGGGGCGGTCAGATCACGGTGGTTACGGTTCATTGGCAAAATAGGGATTCGAATAAAAGACCATTGGAGGGGAGACATACACCAGAAGTTTATCCCGGTATTGGAGGAGTGTAAAGAAGGGTAGGAGGTGGGGTGTGATCGGTTTCCGTCGGTTGTTGTTCCCAGGCCCGGGCCCCGGCCCTCGCCCAGGCCCGTCCTTTGTTGTTGTTTTTTCCGGGTTTTCCTCCTCCCTCCGGAGGGAAATGGTTGC
>SLPW01000487.1 GCA_007131755.1 Myxococcales bacterium
CCTCAAAGACCGACACCGACGTCGTCGCCGCTGCTCCAAGGGTGAACTGCTCGTCTACCTCACCATGAGATGACAGGACGTGAATCATTCCGTCGTTGGCGGCGATCCAAATCCGGCCGTCGCCGTCGACCGTCGGCGATGTGTCGACGATCGCCCCCGTTTCATAACTCCACTCCTCTTGCCCACTGGCCGTCAGCGCATAGACGTATCCCTCCCAATCTGCGATCAGGATTCGCCCATCATCATCGATGGCCGGTGCGGTATCGATTCGTCCTTGCGCTTGAAAGCTCCACTGGACTTCTCCACTTTCGGGGCTGACGTATCGGACCACCCCATTCCAATCTCCAAAGACGAGGCCCCCGTCGGGATGGACGGCCGGCAAACGGGCATGGACCGCTCCGGTCTCGAGCGCCCACTGCACCTCCTCGCTGTCGTAGGGATCAGGATACTCCCATTGCAATTCCTCTTCGTCGTCGTCCTGCTCCTCCCTCTCCTCATCACTGCAGGCGACGAATGATACTGCCAGGCCGACAACCAGTATCCCCATCGCCAGTCGTCGAATCCTCAATATAGACTGCATAAAGCCCTCGTAGTCTTCGAAAGAACTCACGTTGGCGACCATAACCAATGATCCCTCGTCCTGCCACTTCGCCTGGCCGATACAACTTGCCTACCGTGGCGAGTTTCGTTTCAATGGCGAGTCAACCTTTGCTCTCTACGACTCCACACACCCCTCGGTATCCATGCAGTGCCCACCGTTTTCATCCATATTGTATCGCGCGTCACTCCCACTGGTCGGCGCCTGCTGTCTGATCGCGCTCGGGGCCTGCGGAGACGAAGAGAGACCCGAGAACGGTACACCTCCAGATGAGTTGCCACCTCAGACCGTATTGACCGACGGCGACTCCTTCGAAGTGAGCTGGGAGGGTCCGGAACAACCGCTGCCTTTTCAGGAACTCTTTGAGATTGAGCTCTACATCACCGACACCGCCAGTGACGAAGAGCGCGACGATCTGGATGTCGAACTGCGCGCGCGCCTTGCAGATTCGACGGTGGAGTCCCCCACGGTACCACGAGTCAGTGGTGGGAACTCCGGTCAATACTCCGTGGAGGGACTTCTATTGCATGTGCCACAGGCCTGGGAGCTTCTTGTCAACGTCGACGATGGCGACCAACGGGAGACGGCGCGCTTCGAGCTCCAGCCGGTGGGACGCTACGAGGGCGAACTTCCCCCGGATCCGACGGGCACTTTCTCCGACGACGATCTGCGCCATATCCTCATGATGTCTCCGGCACCGAAGCCACCGCCGGACCCGACGAACGAGGTCGCCGATGACGACGACGCTGCTCATCTCGGCCAATTCTTATTCTTCGACGAGCGATTTTCCGCCGACGGCACCATAGCCTGTGCCTCCTGCCATAGTCCGGACCACGGGTTCTCCGATCCTCAACCCCTGTCGACGGGAATTGGAACCACGGGGCGCCGGTCGATGCCCGCCCTCAACGCCGCCTATAATCGATGGACCTTCTGGGATGGCCGCACCGATTCGCTGTGGGCCCAGGCCCTCCAGCCCATCGAAAGCCCCGTGGAGCACGCCATCACTCGTACGCGCCTGGCCCACCTGGTCTACGAAGATGAAGAGCTTCGCCAGGCCTATGAATCAGTCTTCTCTTCCCTACCCGACCTGAGCGACGATGCCCGTTTTCCCCTTGATGCTCGGCCCGTCCCCGATGATCCGGCTCATGAGCACCACCAGGCCTGGGAGGCCATGAGTGATGCCGATCGCCAGGCCATCGACCGGGTCTTCGCCAACTTCGGAAAAGCCCTCGCCGCCTACCAGCGTCGGTTGATTCGAAACGACTCCGACTTCGATCGCTTCGTCGCGGCCCTGCGAGACGGTGACGACGCTGATTTGGATATCCTCTCCGACGAAGCCCGCGAAGGGCTTCGTCTCTTCGTTGACGATGCCAACTGCGTCGACTGTCATGGCGGCCATCAGATGACGAATTTCGAATTTCACAACCTCGGCCTTTCGCCACGAAACTGGATGCCAGATGATCCTGATCGCGGGCGTTCTGCGGGATTGGAGGGCGTCATCGAAAGCGATTTCACGGCCCGAGGTCCATTCAGTGACGCCCCCGACTCCGACGCGGCGCTTCTTCTGGACTTCCTCCCCGAACCGGCCTTTGCCACCGACGGGGCGTTCAAGACCCCGGGACTTCGCAACGTGGCCGAACGCGCTCCCTACATGCACGGCGGACATCTCGCCACTCTGGAAGAGACCATCGACTTTTATAGCGATTTGCAGGAAGATCCTCCCGTGGGCCTGCGAGATCCCCTGGTCCAACAACTCAATCTCACGCGCGACGAAGTCTCCGCACTCGTCGCTTTTATGGAGGCCCTCAGCGGCGACCCCTTGCCATCGGAGTTGACGCAAGCGCCCGATACGCCCTCGCGCTGAGGAGTTCTACTTTTCTCAATGACCGACCGCCCTCAGGACCCCGCTGTGTCGTCTCCGAATATCATGAACTGCAAAGAGGTAATGATGAACACCTTATTTTCCCATCTTTCTCTGGCCGCCGCGCTCATCTTTATGGTCGCAATCTCCTCTAGCACGGCCGCCGCCGTTGGCTCCTCTACGACCGCATCGGACGTCCTGAACGCCGAGACCAACGATAGTGAGGCCCCCCCGGCAGACGCTCCTCAGCGAACCCCCGTGCTTCGACGGCCCATCTACGAGGCGGGAAGTTTCACCCTGGGAATGGACGGGGCCTTCACCATGACTCGTTCCCGCGTGGAGCTATTGGAAGAAGACGTCGACGAGGCCGTCGACAGCACTCGCTTCTTTCGCCTCGACCCGTCATTGACCATCGGCGTCGTCGACAGGCTTCATATAGGCCTTTTGACGGGAATCGTTCAGCGCCGGCTCGCCAGAGAGGGCGCCGACTCCACCACGGACACCGCCCTGGCTTTCCAGCCGGTGGTTCGTTTTTTCATGCCTCTGAGTCGCACGGTGGCCATCTATACCGAAGCCGCCCCGGGCTATTTTCGAGGAAGCGCCGAGCGCTTCATCCCCGATGAGGAGACGGGACTCATAGACCCCGAAAACGCCGTCGACACCCGCACCCGCGGGTTTGTGCTCAGCACCGGCACGGGAATCAACTACCGTCTGTCCGACGGTCTGCAACTTCGCTTCGGGCTCGCCTTCGACGGCATGTGGGGCCGTGAATCCATCGAGGAGATCGACGATCGCCTCTCCACGGCGACCACCAATCTGGGCACCCGTGCAGGAATTCACTATACGTTTTGATGCAGGTGTTGGGTCATCGGTGATGGGTCGTGGCTGGCCCGTCCCTACACTTCATCGTCGTCGGTTGGGAACGCGAGCAATTCCTCGCTCTCCAACTGTTTTTGACGCTTCTTGAAGAGCTTTCTGGCCTTCTTCTTGGTCGTCTCGAAGACCTCGCGGGCCTTGTCGACGTCGACGCCGTCGATGAAATAGGCCGCCGCTGAATGACCGATGGCCTTGGTGGCCCCGAAGGCGATCGCTCCGGAGACCACGTTCCCGACCCCTGGAGCAAGAATCTTCGCCAACGCCCGCGCCACCTCGCGCAATGCGATGGCGGCCCCCATATTGGCGCCGATGGCTCCCATGAACTCCGTGGCCGTCTTCACCTCCAACCTTCGACCGGAGACGTAACCGATTCCCGTGATCAGGCTCGTCTGCAGAGAGGTGATGGGCCCGATGTCGGCCACCGGAATCGGCGTCATGGCGACGCCGCCGCACAATGTGGAGACAATATTGGTCAACCGCCGCGCGATGCGGTGCTGTAGGGCTTTGACCTGAGAGAGTCGCACGAACTCCACACGCGCCTGTTCGGGCAACTCATCCAACAAAAAATGGATCAACTCCTCAATGCGCCAGCGCTCGTCGGCACGGCGACTGCCGTCGCGGCGCCAGGACTGATACGACGACACCCCGTGGGCGGCGACGAATTGATCGCGTAGCTCCTCGCGCCCTCGAATCTTGGACTCCAGATCGCCTTCGATGCGCTCGATGCGTTCGAGTTTTTCGGCCAGATCTTCCGGATGAGCCCCCTGGGGATCGTGAAGCTTTACGTTCTTCGGCTCCACCTCGTCGCAATGGGTGACCACGGCCACCACGGGCACCGGATAGTGATGCATCGCCCGAATCCGCTCGCAGATCTCGACCAGCGCATCCAGATCGCCCTCTACGGCGGCGTCGACCTCCTTGGCCTTGATCAGAAATAGCACCGCATCGGGCCCTTGCTCTCCGAGCGCTTTGGCAATGCTGTCCACGGGGGTCAACTCCCCGTCGGCCCCTTCCGGCGTCGATCCCTCCTGAATGCCACGGGTATCGAGCATCTCCACCGTGCCCAGCTCCCCCGTATAGGACCACCATCGCCCTCGACTGGTGGTCGCCTTCTCGTGTCCCACTTCGGCGACGGATTTTCCGAAGAGGGCATTGATGAGCGATGATTTTCCCGCTCCACGGCGGCCCACCAGCGCAAAGCGCGGCGGTCGCTGCTCCAATAACAACTCGCGCAACTCCTCGAGCTTTTTTCGAAGCTCCTTCGCCATTGGCTCCGGGACCTTCTCCAGCATCTCCTCGAGGCGCTTTGCCCTTTCGATCAATTCCTCGCGCAACTTCATGGCGCTTCTCCTGATTTGCTCCCATTTCGGTCCACTATCACAACCTCGTTGTTGTCTTGCCGGGATGAAATCGTGGAAACGGCGCTTATATTTTCCACGCAATCTCCAGATCGTCGGAGGAGGTGTACCGTGGAGGATCTGATCTTCGTCGTCTTATTCGTCGCCATTCCCACCATCATCTTGATGATGGGCTTTATCGCCGTGCTCACACGAGAAAAACGCGAACTCGAGCAGTATTCCGATCGCCCCGGAGAGTCTTCACGCCCTCCTTGATATCACGATTGCCCCCTGCCATTTTCTGGCCATCGCCGACCCACATCCTCACCTCCAACGGGCTAGTGCTGGCCCCCGGAAATACGTGAGCACCTCGGCGGCTCAATTTGCCGATCCCATCGTCGAGACTCCTCGAAGGGTTGACCCTATCTCGTCGTCTCTCCTTGGTCTCGACAAATTGCG
>SLPW01000511.1 GCA_007131755.1 Myxococcales bacterium
CACCCATCACCCATCACCCATCACCCATCACCCACCACCCACCACCCGCAGTTGAGAGTTTCCATGCGATTTACGATGAGTCACGAATTTCGCTGTCCCCCGGAGAAGATGTGGGAGGTATATGAAGACGATGAGTTTGAGCGCCGTCTTCAGGAGGCCACCCAGGTGAGAAGGGAGGTCCTGGAGGAACGCGAGGAGGATGGAGTGCAGATAAAGCGGCTGCGCTGCGTCGCCGAGAAGGAGCTGCCGAAGCCGATGAAGATGGCGCTGGGAATTGAGCAATTCGAATACGAGCAAGAGCAGCGCCTCGATCGCAAGGAAAATCTCTTGGAGTGGAAGGTGGTGACGCCCTTTATGACCGACCGTGTCCATGCCGCGGGTACGACGCGGGTGGAGCCCACTGAGCGGGGATGTCGACGAAAAGTGGAGGGTGATATTCAGGTGCGCCTTCCCCTGGTGGGAAAGAAGATGGAGCAGAATCTGGCCAGGCGTTTGCAGACCTCATATGAGGAGGCCGTCGATATTGCTCGCGAGATGCTCGAAGAGGAGGGAACGGAAGATGAGTGAGCGCTTCGTCTGCAGGCAGTGTCTTCTCGGTCGCAGCGATGAGGAGCGATGTGCGGAATGTGGTGGCGAAGAATTCGTAGATTTCGAGTCCGATACCAATCGGCATGAATTCGCCGAAGCGCTCGCCAAAAGAGCTGTAGCACGTCGCGACAAATTCTATTTATTGATGAAGGTCTTCGTCGTCACCCTGTCGGCGGTGGTGTTATTCGTGGGCCTGACGATCACCCATGCGCTGGGGGGTGGCGCGCTGGACTGGGGAGTGAAGTTATTGGCTGTGGCGCTGTTGGCGACGTCCTGGCGGGCGATTCCGCAGATCTACAGCCGCTATTTTCAGGGGCGTGCGGCTCTGCTGTATTCGAGGTGGGCTACGGAGGATCAGCTCACGCGGAAGAGCACGTAGGCGAAGATCAGGAGGCAGGCGATAGAGAAGAGGGGGCGGTGCCAACGTCCCGTGCCGCCGGAGGGGCGGGCGGCGGCGTAGGTGAAGCCCAGCGTGGCGCCGACGAGCAGGGAAAGGGCAAAGCCGAAGACGACGTTTCCCAGGCCGTCGCAGACCGTCCAGGGAGCCTGTGCGAAGGGGCCGATTTCAGGACGGGCGAAGAAGAAGTGGATCGACCACAGGCTCGAAAATACACAGAAGAGATGGGTGGAGAAGCTCGAGATCGGGTCGTATTTCACCGATGGGTGGCGTAGGCACCACGCCCCGACGGCGAAACAGATCGCGGCGGAGGCGCTGGCAGCGAGAATGACCGATGTGGCCAGTGCGAAGCCCGACAAGGTCCAAGCGGTGACCGCTCCCAGGATGGTTGCAAAGGTGCAGGCCACGACGGCATAGATGGAACCACGTGCGTCGGGATCGGTGGGGGTGATGAATGACATGGCTACTTCCGGGGTTGGATAGCGCTAACTCGATGCTCAGCATAGCAAAATTGGTATCGGGTCGGTAGTCAAAGCCACCGCTGATTTGCATGGCAGCACCCCTCAAATGGTTGTTGGTCTGCGAAAATAGAGATGTTGTTCAACTCCAGGGGTTCGGTATGGCGAGGCCCAGGGAGCGCAGTGAATTGAGGCCAGTCTATTCGAGGTGCCTGCACGACGGCCCACAAGACCATTTGAGGGATACCGTATTGACGGTGTGCCCACGAAAGACGGCGGTATGCAAGGGGGTGGCAGCAGATCGGCGGTTATGATACTGCCATGGAAGTCGGCTCGCCACGCGAATGAACGCCGGGGACCGACCGTTAGATCCATGACGCCCACAGCACGAGATGTGGCGTCACAGATACCAATCCACGCCCCTTGCCGACTGCGATTTCATCATGGCCGATACCAAGACCGACACCTCTGGCGAGTTTCCCAAAAATTTCATCCACGACATCATCGAAGATGATCTGGAGAGCGGAAGACACGATGCGGTGGTGACCCGCTTTCCGCCGGAGCCCAACGGCTATCTCCACATCGGACACGCCACGGCGATCGTGCTCAATTTCGAGACTGCCAAGAAATATGGCGGGCGCTGTCATCTTCGCTTCGATGATACGAATCCGCTGACGGAGGAACGGGAATACGTCGAGTCCATCCAGGAGGACGTGCGCTGGCTGGGCTATGACTGGGGCGAGCATCTGTATTTTGCCTCCGACTATTTCGAGAAGATGTACGAGTGCGCTCTGCACCTCATCAAAGAGGGCAAGGCCTACGTGGACAGCCTGAGCGAGGAGGAGATCCGCGAATATCGAGGCTCGGCGACAGAGCCCGGAAAGAATAGCCCCTATCGCGAGCGGTCGGTGGAAGAGAATCTGGAACTCTTCGAGAAGATGAGGGCCGGTGAGTTTGAGGATGGCGAGCACGTATTGAGGGCGAAGATCGATATGAGCGCCGCCAATATCCTGATGCGCGACCCTCTCCTATATCGCATTCGATTCGCCACGCACCACAATACGGGCGACAATTGGTGCATCTACCCGATGTACGACTACGCACATTGTCTGGAGGATGCCTACGAGCATATCACCCATTCGATGTGCACCCTGGAGTTCGAGAATAATCGCGCCATTTACGACTGGGTCATCGAGAATACACCGGTGGAGTCGAGGCCTCGTCAATACGAATTCGCGCGCCGGAATCTGGCCTATACGGTGACCAGTAAGCGAAAGCTTCGCCGCCTCGTCGAGGAAGGGGTCGTCGACGGATGGGACGACCCCAGGCTCCCCACCATTGCCGCTCTCAGGCGTAGGGGCGTGCCGCCATCGGCGATCCGCAAATTCTGCCGGATGATGGGGATCAGTAAGAGCGAAAACCGGGTGGAGTACAGCCAATTCGAGTACGCCATTCGCGATGACCTGAATATGAAGGCCCCGCGGGTGATGGGGGTGTTGAGGCCCCTGAAAGTGGTGGTCACCAATTACCCGGAGGGCGAAGTAGAGTGGCTCGACGCTCCCTACTATCCGGAAGACGTGCCGAAGGAGGGAAGCCGCAAGATCCCCTTTAGTAGGGAGTTATATATCGAGCGCGACGACTTTCATGAGGATCCGCCGTCGGACTGGTACCGGTTGAGCCCGGGCGCCGAGGTGCGGCTTCGCTACGGTTATTACATCACCTGCGACGAGGTGGTGAAGGACGACGACGGAGAGGTGGTGGAGCTGCGCTGCACCTACGACCCGAAGACTCGCGGCGGCGATTCGCCAGACGGCCGTACCGTCAAGGGAACGCTGCACTGGGTGAGTGGGTCCCATGCGCTTGGCTGTGAGGTCCGCCTGTACGAGCGTCTCTTCGAGGTGGAGGATCCCACGGGGGATCCGGATACGGACTATATGGACCATCTCAATCCCGATTCGCTGGAGGTCCTCAAGAATTGCCTGGTGGAGCCCAGCATCGCACAGGACGACGTGGACAGGCGCTATCAATTTGAGCGAAAGGGCTATTTCTGGCGCGATCCCTTCGAGGCGGCCGACGAGAATCTGGTCTTCAATCGCATCGTCGCTCTTCGCGACTCCTGGGAACAGAAACAAAAGGAGAAGAGAAAGCGCGAGGACGAGAAGCGCCGGCGCGAAAAGGAGCGGCGACGCGAGAAGGCGTTGAAGGCGCAGCGCGATGCCGATACGGGGGATCTGATCAGCGAGGAGAGACGTCGTGCGCGAAGCGAGCATCCCGAACTCGCCAGGCGCTTCGAGCGCTATCAAGAGGAGTTCGCTATCTCCGAGAGCGACGCCGATCTATTGACGGCAGACACAAAGACGGCGGAGTTTTTCGACGAGGTCCTTCAGGAGTTCGACGACGCAAAGGCCGCCGCTCCCTGGGTGGTCAACGTAGTGCTGGCCAGGGTGGGAGAGGAAGAAACGGTGGAAGATCTCAATACGAGTCCGGCGGAGGTGGCATCCATCTTGAAAATGGTGGCCGACGATCGGATCACCACACAGGCGGCGACGGACGTCTTCGAGCTTTTATTGGAGTCCGATGGCGATCCGGAGACCATCGTCGTAGAGCAGGGACTGGAGAAGGTGGCGGACGCCTCGGCGTTGGAGCCGATCATCGACGAGATTTTGGACGGACATCCCGACGAGGTGGAGCGCTATCGCGGAGGCAACAAGCGCCTTGTCGGATTCTTTATCGGCCAGGCGATGAAGGCCACGCAGGGAGCAGCGGATCCGGTAAAAGTGCGAGAGCTTCTACAGGAGAAGCTGGAGGGATGAGCTGGTCGCGGGGTTCGTAAATGCGACCAGGAGCGCGGACGAGGGAAGGGCACAGGGAAAACCGGACAGCGGCAAAGATGTGTCGTCGAAGAGGTTGAGTCCTGGCGCCGATCGAGTTGAATCAGCCCATTGCGAAGGCCATATATCCCATGGGGGCGATGAGGAGACCTACCATGCCGTTGCCGGCGAGGATGCCGAGGCGCTCGGCCGTGGAGAATTGTTCGTAGAAGCGGCGATCGATGGCAAAGCAGGTTACGCTGACGACGGCAGCGATGGTCCAGGCCACCAGAAGATGGATCGCCAGATGGGCGGGGGCACCGATGAGCGCCACGACGGCAAAGAAGAGCACCGGGATGGCGATGAGTCCGGCGGCCAGTAGCTGTGGAAGATGGGTCTCCGAGGTCGCGGTCGACATGGCGGGAAACTCCCTTTTCTGGACGAGTCGTGGCGGGTGACGGCATTCCTCAATCGATTGTAAGCACCGAGGTCCGGCGCTGCCAGATCGGGCGGAATCGAGCTGCGATGGCGACGATGATCCACATTACGACGAGCGATGTGGGGTCGCCCGACGTGGAGGAGCAGCTCGAATCCGGGGGGGCATTGTGGGACTCGTCATCGACACATTCGCCATGGACGCATAGCTGTTCATCGCTACAGTCGATGTCTCGGCTGCATTCGCTGCTGAGCGCGGGAAGACAGGCCCACTGTTCGCCCATTTCCACACAGCGGTGGTCGCCGCCGCAGTCGGCGTCGTCGCTGCAGGTACAGGAACACAACAGGCGGTCGTCCAGCTCGATGCAGACGTCGTTGTCGGGAGAGCATTCGAAGTTCTGGTTGGAGCAACTCAAGCCCAGACCGG
>SLPW01000279.1 GCA_007131755.1 Myxococcales bacterium
GAACGCCGGCCCCTGCGAGCCTTGGCCGCAGGTGAAGAAGACTGGAGAGCTAGCGGGATCGCCGGCAGAACGCCGGCCCCTGCGAGCCTTGGCCGCAGGTGAAGAAGACTGGAGAGCTAGCAGCCGGATGAGCCGGAAACGACGAAACTCTCTCAGGATGTGCGGTGGGCGTCCATCCATTTCACCGCAAAATCGACCATTTCGGGAAGGGATAACAATTTCGCCGTTGCTTTACCGACGGCGCCGACGTTGAAATCCGACGTGGCCTCGAAAGCTCTCCCGATGGCGAGAAAATCACCGCTGTCGTGGTCGATATCGCGATAGTCGACCCAGCGGCGTTGGCCGTCGATCAAGATCGGTGCGCTCTCTGTGATTCGCCGAGTGGCGGAGCCGTTCCATCGGTACTCGGCGAGGTGCAGGCTGGTGTTCTTGTCGTGATCGACACCCAAAAGAAAAATGTGGGCGTCCAATTCGTAGAGTCTCGCCAGTGGCGAGGACTCACCCAGCCCGTCGTCCAGGGAGTGTGACTCGACGACGTTGTCGCGAGATGAGCCCCAGGCTGCAAAGGAAAGCGCCGGATGGGAACTTCTGCGCACGTCTTCGCCGCTGCGGAAAAGTTCGGCCACGGCCCCCATCACGCGCGTCGGGGTAAGCCGGAGATCGTAGGCCGGCATTTCTCGGCGAATCGTCTCCAACCAGTCCTCGGGAACCGGAGGATTTTTCCAGCGCGCCGGCTCGGAGAGCTGCGCCGAGTGGGCGGGCATTACGAGCGTCCCCTCCGATCCCAGTGCCTGTTGGAGCGCTTCCACCACGGCCTGCTCGCCGCCGCAGACCCAGCCCAGGCTGCTCAGCGAGGTATGGACGATGAGAGTCATCCCGGAAGTGATCCCCAGATCCTGGAGATCGCGAAGGAGAGTACTCTTCGTGACGAGGAGATTATTTACGGTGGTCATGGGGGTACCAGTTGCTGGGCTGTTCATGTGGTGAGTCTGACGGGAGGGAAAGAATCATAGCCTCCGGCTTGATTTGTCAATCTTTGGTGAGAGCGCCCGTGCGAGCACGGGCGTCGGCAGTCACGTTGCACACACGCCCTGGAGCCGATGCCATCCCCCGGGGCCACGACGAGCGAGAGCGAGATCGTGGCGCTGGCATCGCAGGCGACGCAAGGAGCCTTGGACTCGGGCGGTCGTACACCACCGCGTGGCGATGTCAGCCCCGGATCCTCACTTCGTTCGTTCCGGGGGCCGGGGGATGACATCGGCTCCAACTCCTCTCGTGGGGGCAGGGGCGTCTCCGACTGTCGATAGCGAGGGCACTATCGTCTCCGGAGCGTGCTCACAGGCTCCTCGGATCTGCGCGTGCCCGCCGGAGACGATAGGCTCCCGCCTATCGGCAGTCACGCGATTAGCTTTGATGGAACGGAACGCGACGGTAATGGTGAGGGCCCGGAAAACACGGCCGAGTCTTGGGTTTTGTGATAACGGCAGATGATATTCTCTGGGACAGATGGCGACTAACGAAATCCCGAGGGAGCCCGTAAGAATGGGACGAGGAAGGGCACTGATCGTGGTGGGGATATTAGTTTTCTTCGGGTGTGGGGCGGGTTCCGGGGGGACGGAGGTGCGCATGTGGACGGAGGAAAAAGGACCGGAGCATGACTGGGTGCAGGAACTCATCGAGCATGAATGTGATCCGACGAAGATATGAGGGTGGGATATAGGTTCGTCCGTCACCGGCATGGCGGCCTGGCAGGCCGCGCTCCCAAGACCATAGCGTCCTGGCAGGCCGCGGGCCCCGGTAGAATGGGGCCCGCGCTCCAGCGGCCCTACTCCACGGTCTCCACGAGTCCGTCCAGGGGGCGATCCCACTCATCGTAGGTGCTGATCAGGGACTCCTCGTCGACGAAGCTTCCGAGGTGGCCCTGGTCGGCGGTGATGGTGCGGATGAGGCGCTGGCTCCACTCGTCGATGGGTTGGGCCTCGGGGGTGGTGTAGTAGTCGAAGAGGTCGTCGACGCGGGAGGCGAATCGGGGCAGGGCGTCGCGGTCGATGATGACCGGCGCGTCGACGCTCTTCGGGCGAAGGCGCCTGTGGCATCGGTACTGGGTGACGACGCCGACGCCCATGACGATGGGGCGGTCCTTCCAGAAGTCGAGCCCTTCGAGGCGGTGGCGGATCTTCCACTCCAGGCGGGTCAGCTCCTTGTGTTTTTCCTCGAGGCGGCGCGTCAGGGCCCGGGGATGATCGTCGTCGCGGAGATAGGCCATTCGGAAGAAGAGGACTCCCTTTTCGGGATGTAGGATGGTGGGGATCTCGTGGTGCCAGGTCCAGCCGCCCTTCATGAAATCCGGCGGGTCGATGAGGTGATCCGGGCATTCGTCGGGGCCCATGGGTTCGGCGAAGTGGAGCTCGCCGAAGCGGTAGTCGCTTCCCTGGTAGACGGCGGTGAAGAGATCGCCGAGATCGTGGAAGCGGTCGAGTTCGTTTTGTTTTCGTTTTCTCTTGGTTTTCATGAGGTCTCCTTAGCTGTCCAGTCTTTCTCCCCGGCGGCGCAAGGCACGCCGGGGCCGTGGTTGTGGGTTGTCTATCGATGGCTAGCAATTCAGTCTTTCTCCCCGGCGGCGCAAGGCACGCCGGGGCCGTGGTTGTGGGTTGTCTATCGATGGCTAGCAATTCAGTCTTTCTCCCCGGCGGCGCAAGGCACGCCGGGGCCGTTGCTACGCCGCCGCGTCGGGGGTATTCGGGGGCGGGTAGCGCTGCTCCCACTCGATGATGCAGACTCGGTGGAAGAGGCGGTGCTCCTCGGATTCTCCGGCGGGATCGTAGGCTTCGAGGATGGCGCCGCAGCGTTCGTCGGCCTTCAGAGCCAGCGCGGTGAGGATCATCTCGCGCTGTTTGAGGGGAAGATTCGGCAGCTCCATCCAGCGCTCCATGGTGGCCATGGACCACTTCTCAGCCCATGGTTTGAGGGCAGTGGCGAGCTGATCGAAGCGGCAACATTGGTCGATGAGGGTGAGGATCGTGCGCTCGAAGTGGGGCTGCGCAGATCGGCGGGACCTCATTTTCGTGGTGGTGGTTCGCTTCATATGCTTTCTCCGGATCTATGTGAAGACGATTGTCGTCGAATTCAGACGTCGAAGGGGACCGAGGTCCCTATAAATCTATTTTCGACGGATCGCGGAGAAATTTTGCGTGGATCAGGAAGGGATCCCGTGAGCAGGCAGGAGGGAGGGGTTTGTAAGTGTTGGAGATATAGGCAGAATATAAGAAAAAGAAGGATGGTTCGACGGAGCAAAAAAGTCGAGACGCTCCGATCTTGATCATCCCTCGACGCGTTCGACGATGTGGGCGCCCATGCTGTTGATGGGGGAGACGAGGCCCGTTGCTTCGACGTCGGCGTCCTCGAAGGCGGCGACCATGGCGTCGCGGATGGCCTCGCCATCGATATCGAAGTCGTGAAGGGCGAAGAGGGCGGGGCCGGCGCCGGAGATGGAGCAGCCAAGGGCGCCGTGATCGAGGGCGGCCTGTTTGACCTCGGCGAAACCGGGGATGAGGTGGGAGCGCTGGGGTTCGACGACCAGATCCTGCAGGGATCGGCCGATGAGCTTTCGGTCGTCGCGAAAGCAGCCGCCGATGAAGCCGGCCAGGTTTGCGGACTGGGCGACGAAGTCATCCAGATCAATTTCGGTGCTCAAGATCTGGCGCGCCCGGCGGACGTCGACTTCCAGTTTGGGATGAACGACGACGGCGCCCATATCGTGGGGAACGGGGATACGGAGGACGTCGAAGGGGTCCATGGAGCGAACGAGGATGAGGCCGCCGAGCATGGCGGGGGCGATATTGTCGCCGCGGCGCTTTCCACAGGCCCGCTGTTCGCCGAGAAGGGCGTAGTGAAAGCGCTCGGGAAGGGTGAGGGGCCGGTCGAGGACGGCGGAGGTGGCGACGACGGCGGCCACGGCAGAAGCGGCAGATCCCCCGAGTCCGGAGTGGAGGGGGACGCCTTTCTCGATGGTCAGGGAGAGGCCGAAGTCGAGCTCCAGATCATCGACCAGCGCCAGGAGTCCAGCGGTGGCCGTATTTTGTTCCGGATCGTCGGGAACGGGGGCTTCGCCGGTGAGTTCGGCGATATGTACTCCCCGGGTGTCCGTGCGGCGTACGGTGACCCGGTCGCCCAGTCCGGAGAGGCTGAAGCCCAGGATATCGAAGCCGACGGCGACGTTACTGACCGTGGCCGGGGCGGTGGCGGTGGCGGCCTGCAATTTCATGTCGATCATGAAGGGCTCCGAGGGGGGTCAGAAGCGGTACTGGAGGCCGGTCTCGGCGGAGATGGGGAGGTTCAAGACCCGGCTCTCTGACGGAGAGGTCAGATAGTAGGCGAGGCTGATGGCGGAGAAAAGTTCGAAGGAGTCGGAGAAGGCCCAGTTGATGCGGGGCCTGAGGGCAATCCCCCAGTGCAGGCCCTGTCCGTCGAAGGTCTGGGTGCCGGAGTCCCCCGGGCAGAGGCGGTCCGGGTCGGGGATGCAGCGCTTGTCCGTAAAGACGCGGACCGGTCCGAATCCGGCGACTTCGGCGCCCGTGGCCAGACCGACGTAGAGATCGCCGAATTGGTGGCCCAGCTCTCCGCCGGCCATAGCGCGCACGGAGATGAAGTTGTCGCGCAGGATCCCGGAGTAGTCGCGCATGGAGTTGGCGATGGTCAGAGAGCTGACGAATTGAAATTCGGAGGTCACCGACCAGCCGACGCCGAGGTTCAGGCCGTAATTGCCAAAGGGGTTTTCCAGGGCCGAGGGATATTCGAAGTAGGAGCCGTAGCTGGTGCCGAGGTGGACGAAGAGTCGACTCGTGCCGGGGATGGCGGGGCCGGATCGGGTGTCGAGGTGACCCGCCGGCGGTTCCTCGAGACAGGAGGCCAGCCGGCTGGCGAGCCGACTCAGTCCCTCTTCGATGAGGGATTCGTCGTCTGACTCGATGACGAGATGCTCGGAGGGCAGAAAATCCTCTTCGCGATCGTCGTACATATAGGCCACCAATTCGACGTGGCCATTGGCGGTGGGGATGGCATAGCCGTGAAAGACGAAGCGGGCGTCGCTGAGCTCGGCGATGCGCTGGGATTC
>SLPW01000304.1 GCA_007131755.1 Myxococcales bacterium
CGTCGAACGCGCAGTGCACGGGATGCCAGACGTGCTCGGATAATCAGTGCGTGGACAACGACAGCCAGTGTTCGGGATGCCAGAGTTGTTCGGGAGGAAGCTGCGTGGACGACAGCAGCAACTGCTCGGGATGCCAGAGTTGTTCGTCAGGTTCCTGTATCGATGACAACACCAATTGCACGGGATGTGAGAGCTGTTCGTCCGGTACCTGCGTGGACGATAGCAATAATTGCCCCGGTGACGGGATCTGCAGCGGTACGCAGTGCGTGGAGTGTACATCGGATACACATTGCTCGGGCTGTCAGAGTTGTTCGGGAGGAAGCTGTGTGGACGACGACAGTCGGTGCTCGGGCTGTGAGAGTTGCTCCGGAGGGAATTGTGTAGACGACGATAGCAATTGCCCGGGTTGCCAGGGCTGCATGTCTGGGAACTGCTTTGAAGACCACAACCAGTGTTCGGGTTGCCTCGCCTGTCAAGGCACTACTTGCGTCGATGGGTGCGGCCCGGGTCTTACCTGCTGCGTCAATCAATTCGGAAATCACGTCTGCATGGATGGTTTTGGATGTCCATAGATAGAGTGGTTTTAGGGCTTGCCTAAACTTTTTTGCTGTCGCGCCAACAAAAGGTTGAAGGTCTGGGGAAGTTGATAATATGGCGTCATTAAAGGGTGAGGTGGTGTTTTTTGGTCCTTGACCGAAGGGGGATCTGCGCCTACAGAAAGACTCGGTTGCGGAGGTCGAGTCGACAAGGTGTGCCATGGTCAGCGAGCGGCAAATTCGAAATCGAGACGGTGTTCGCCGCGTGCTGATCGTGACGTTGAGCGTTCATCTCTTGATCTCGGCGACCAAATTGGTGGTGGGCTATCAGGGCGATATCGTCAGCCTCCAGGCCGATGGATTGCACTCGCTCTTCGATGCCCTCTCCAACCTGATCGGGCTCTTCGCGCTGGCCTACGCCTTGAGGCCGCCGGATCCGGAGCATCCCTATGGTCATCGCAAGGTGGAGGTGGTGGCCAGCCTGGCGATTGGGATCATGTTGGTGCTGGCCCTATTGGAGATCGCCCGTGGCATCTGGGGAGGACTACACGGTGGACGACCGCCACAGGTGGGGCCCCTGGCGCTGGGGGTGCAGTGCGCCGCCGTGGTGGGAGCGCTTCTGATCAGCAAATATGAGCGAAGTCGGGCCAAGCGCTACGACTCGATGCTCCTGGAGGCGGACTCCGACCACACCCTATCGGACGCTCTGTCGGGGCTTGCCGTCATCGCCGGAATGCTCCTGGTGACCTGGGGGATTCCGACAGGCGACGTGATCGCCGCGGCGGTGGTGATGGTATTCATCGGCTTTGCGGCCTACCGAGTCATTCGGACCGTGATGGACGTGATGGTCGACGCTTCTTTCCTGGACGCCCGGGAGGTATGCGATGTGGCCAATGACTTCAAGGAGGTCCTCTCCTGTCACCACGTCCGCAGCCGGGGCATGCAAGATAGCGTGCATCTCGACCTCCACATCACGCTGGCTCCCGAGACCCCTCTGGAGGAAGCCGGCGAGGTGATGTTGAAGCTAAAGGAGGCGCTCCATCGCAAGTTCCCCCAGGTCGTCGATATCCTGATTCAGGTTGAGCCCCACAAGCCCAAGCACTACCAGGACGTGCCGGAGCAGCTTTTGTGAGGCATTACGACTCGGCGATGGTTCCGGTGCTCCGGTGGGGGAGGGGTTTGGTAGCAGGGCGCACTCCGGGAACCCTTCCCCAACTTGATTGGGGAAGTGGGCGCGAGCCGGGGCACTCACGAGCGTAGCGAGTGGGTCGTGCGAGCGGTCGATGGGGCAACGTCGTGAACCTCCTGAGAAGTGCGAGGCCCCCCCTGGGCCTCGCTGAATATCCGATTACCTCTTATAGGTTAGGGAGCGGAGGTCGTTTTCGAAGAGTTCGGTGATGGCTTCTCCGGAGGCGTCGAGTTGGACGCCTCGGGCGCCCAGGATAAGCGCCAATACTTCGCCGTCTTCGTTGACGTCGGAGAGATAGTTTTCCAACGCGAATTCGGCGCCCTCGCCGTAGCCCTGGGCCGCCCATTCGAAATCTCCGGCGGCGTTGTATTTGAAGGGGGCAGAATTTTTTGAGCCGAAGTAGAATCCGCCGTCATAACCGACGACGAAATTCTCGATCCCTATGCCCTCTTCGATGTAGAAGCAAAAACCTTGATCTCCCTCTTCATCGAGCCGGCAGATTTCCGGGGGCGTGCCGGAGTTGGGATAGTCGCCAGGATCGGAAAAACTGGCGTAGAGATGATCGTCGTAACCACGGACCAGTCCGGTGATTCGACGTTCGTGGTCGTCGTTGCACCATTTTTCTTCTTCGTCTTCATAATAGCAGAGGCCTTTTCCGCCTCTGTAGGCAAAGACCCCGCCGTCGGTGGACGCAAGCATATGACGGATAGTCTCCGACCCTACATAAGTACACCAATTCTGGCCTTCATCAGTGAATTCGCAGAGCCGGTTTTCGGGGTTTTCGGGATTTACGGACGGTTGAGATTCGGCGAGGAATAAGGTGCCGTCGGCAGCGAGAACGGAGTGGGTAGCGTGAAATTCTTCGAGCTCGACGTCGTAGCATCCGGCGATTCCATCGGCGTCAAACGCGCAGACCTCCATATTATCCGGCGATAGGTCATCGTCTCCGATGCCCGGAGCTTCATCCCAATACATCATATAGGTGCGGAAATAGCCGTCGTCGCTGAGACCGATCGGCATGAGATGGTCCGGGGTGTCGTCAGAGCTTATGCTGTGACACCACTGTTCATAGCCGCCGTTGAATTTGCAGACCTCCGTATCCCAGGTGAGATACACAGCGTCCAGCAATTCAAGCTGATCATCGCCGCTTGGGCCCGTGTCGGCGTCGTCTTCGGCGTCGACTTCTTGGCCATTGACGTCGGGGTCGTCATCGGTATCGCCGGTCCAGCCGGCGTCGCCGTTCTGATCATTCTCTTTGGAGTCCGGCTCGGAAGAGCAGGCTGCGGTGCTCAGAATGAACAGCGCCAACACGATTACGGCGAAAACTCTGTTTCCAGAGAGCAAAAAATTCATTCAATCCTCCTGCCTGGTTTCGACAAAAAACGACAAAAAAGAACGAGCAGATGCGATCTGTCGACTCGGACTGCTCCTCCCTAAAAGTGGGGTGCGAAAGCGAGCTTGGCAGCAACGAATCGGGTTTCCAGAGTGAAACCCGTGCTGCACATTCTAAGAATACACATAACAGTGGGAGATTCGTCCTTCAAGTTCGATGAAGATCACGCCCCATCTCGTCGCGAGAAGGTGAGCGTGGCGTCCTGGCAGATACCGCTGATACAATCGTCATGCTCTCGGCAGCCCATTCCGTCGTCGCAGGGTGGACAATTCGGCCCCCCGCAATCGACGTCCGTTTGTTCGCCACTGGGAAGTCCGTCATCGCAGGTGGCGACGATGCAGGTATTGTCATGACAGGTGGTGTCCGGGTCGTCGCAGTCGTCGTCGTCGACACAACCGTCGGGTGGGCCCACCTCGACGTCCACATCTCCCTGGGGTGAGCCCACCTCGGCGTCGACGCCCGTATCAGCGGTGGGAGTCTCGACGGGGTCGGAGCAGCCGGCGACCAAGGTCGACAGACATAAACAGGAAGGCGATGGCGAGCGCGGCGCGATGGGTATGGGGCTGTCTCAAAGCGGAATCTCGCTCCCTATTCCTTATGATCTAGAATCGGACAACAACGGTGTCACGACTGCTAACTTCGTACTTCTTGACCACTTCCTGGCCATCTCGCTCGAAAATGAGTTCCACCTCGGAATCGGACAGTACGCGAAGATATGCCTCTTCCCCGAAATCGATACCGAAGTGATCGGGGTCATCAATGTGTTCGAACGCTTCGTAGAATTCGTATTTACCCACCACCAATTCTACACGTTCGGCATCTTCTTCGGTGGGGCAACTATATGGTCCATCATAACCGCAATGGATAGAGGTAGCTGCAATGTAAAGTAGCAATATTCCAACCACTAGGTTCGAGAGTCGAATCCGCATCACTGACCTCCAGCGGGGTCTTAGGAATCAAACGTTTAGGGGACGGATGAGATCCGCCGGAATATATAATGGTCGACTGCGTCGGATTCCACGTCAGTGAAAGTCAGTTGAGTGTGATGATGCGGCATAGACCGGAAGTCAATACCTTCATACTCTTCTTCGTTCTCCACCGCCTCACCGTCGACAGTTACCTCCACCAATTCGAGTTCCCACCGGTCCACTTCGTAGTATACGAAGCAATCACCGGCGTAAATCTGGCTCATCGCTCCCGCGAAGGCGATTGTCACCGCGATTGCGGCGACAATAAGCCGTTTGTTTCTCAGCACCATTTTCCAATCTCCTCTGAAAATTGAAACGTTATCGTCGGTTCATCTGTATCGAACAAAGTTCGCGTCGAGACCTCGGTATTCGATTGGCGAGTGTGCTCCGTCGAGAGTGGCCGCGCGCTCCTGATGACGCCGACCAATCCACGTGGTTGTCCACGTAGCTTGCCGCGCCGAGGATCGCTCCTGCGGCCGCGGCCGACGAGACGTGATCGATGTACTCGTCGAACCTCATATCGCACCAATCGTGCCTAAACGGTAGTGAAATATGACTGCGAAATCCAAATCGAGCCCCTCCGGTTCGAAAACGCTGCTTGGAGGGTGCGCTGGAAACAGCGCCGGTTCAGCGTCTTCCCCCGGGGGGAGGTCAGCGATTCACCCAGGTCGATGCGATGACTCGCCGCTACACCGACCAACGTCGTCGAAGGCAACCCGCAAATTGTAGTTTGCGCCGTCGTGCAGGCGCCGCAAATAGGAGGACGTGGGGTGACCTGGGGCGTGGATTGACCCGTTCGGTGTCGACTCGGGAGCGGCGATAAGTGGTGAAGCGACGTCACGCTATTTGGGGCGCCTGAACAGCGGCGCGTAAAGCGGCATTTGTGGGGAGTTGGATTCGGTGGGTAGGGGGTGTGCGGGGGCCCCTCCGAGCGACGGCTGAACAGCGCCGTCGCCCACCTCCCCAAACAAGTTGGGGAGGGTCTATAGCCTTCGATGGGGGGGTGGGGTTATGCGGGAAAG
>SLPW01000038.1 GCA_007131755.1 Myxococcales bacterium
CGACGAATACGGGTCGATTCCATAAGACCGACCACGAATATCCCGCAAACTATCAGAGGTCCGAGAGCTTCTGTTGTAGCCCCGGCAGACCGTAGTTTGGGAGTCCGGGGGACGAGCATCCATCTTATTTTCGAGGACCATCCCATGATCATCCCCGACGACACGATCCGAAAACAAGTCGAAGAGTACTACGGCCAGATCCTCGGCGGCTCCGAGGATCTAAAGACGAACGCCTGCTGCGCCGTGGGAGCTCCGCCCCAATGGCTGGCGAGGCTCCTCGAAAATATCCACGACGACGTGGCGGCTCGATTCTACGGCTGCGGCTTTCCCATCCCCGAGGCCCTCGAGGGCTGCCGGATGTTGGACCTGGGATGCGGTACGGGCCGCGACGTCTACATCGCCAGCCAGTTGGTCGGCCCCACAGGCCACGTCTTCGGCGTAGACATGACGCCCTCCCAGCTGGAAGTGGCAAATGACACCCTCGACTATCACACCGACCGCTTTGGTTACCCCGAGCCCAACGTCTCCTTCCACGAGGGCTATATCGAGGACCTTTCACCATTTCCCATCGATGACGAATCGCTGGACGTGATCATCTCCAACTGCGTCATCAACTTGAGCCCCTGCAAAGATCTGGTCCTCGCCGAGGCGTACCGGCTGCTGGCAACCGGCGGCGAACTCTACTTCAGCGACGTCCTCGCCGATCGACGCCTCCCCTCAGAGATGGCCGAAGATCCCCTCCTATACGGCGAATGTCTCGGCGGTGCCATGTACTTCCACGACTTCCTGGAACTCCCCAGGCCAACCGGCTTTCGCGACCCCCGCGTCGACTCCCGCGCCCCCATCACCATCGAAAACGACGAGCTCGCCGCGCGCATCGGCGCTGCCCGCTTCGAGTCCGTGACCTTCCGCCTCTTCAAACTCGACGACCTCGACGCCCAATGCGAGGACTACGGCCAGGTCGCCACCTACCGCGGCACCATCCCCCACAACGAAGCGCTGTTTACCCTGGACGACCACCATCTCTTCGAGACAGGCCGCCCCGAACGTGTCTGCGGCAACACGGCAGCCATGCTCGAAGATACCCGCTTCGGCGAACACTTCGACATCACCGGCGACAAGAGCGTCCACTATGGCATCTTCGACTGCGCCGCCACCATGGCGGCCGACCAATACGGCAGCAACGACGCCGTGGCCTCCAGCTCCGACGGCGGGTGTTGTTGAACTCGTCCACCGCCGGCCTCCCATAACACGAATGCGGCCCGCAACACGCGCATTACACCACCTGGAGCCGATAGCATCTTTGCTATCGAAGCGCCGATAGGCGCTGGTCGCTATAAAAAATGCTGATACCGAAGAACCTTCGAGGTCCTGTGAAGGGGACGGTTCATCTCGATATTCGTCGCCTGGCGATGGCAGGATGCCATCGGCTCCATTCACTTCCCTCCATCGGCTTCCGCTTTGCTCCCTCCTACCTCGGTGGCTACACTTGTCCTGACGTCGACCACCGAAGAGACATTTCATCGAGAGCTGCCATGACCGTCCAAGCGGCAGAACATAATGGGACGCGTCGCCACCGCTTTTCGGTTGAAGACTATCACCGGATGGCCGAGGTGGGTATTCTCTCACCAGCCGAACAGACCGAGCTCATCAACGGCGACATCTACGTTAACCCCTCTGCTTCAAGCGAGGCCGCTGGCCATCGACGTTTCCTCCGGCAACTTCTCAACCGGACAGTCCGTGGAAAAGTTCTGATAAGCACCCGCAGTCCATTACAACTTGGTGCCCATTCGTTACCCCAGCCGGATCTCACCCTCCTGAAGCCACGCGACGATTATTACGCCTCCGCCCATCCCACCCCGGAGGACATCCTGCTCGTTGTCGAAGTCGCTGACGCATCTCTGTCTTACGACCGCTCCACCAAAATTCCCCTCTACGCTCGACACGGTATCCCCGCCGTCTGGCTGATCAATCTGCAAGAAAACGCGGTCGAGGTTTATGAGCGCCCCGACGCCGAGGGCTACCAGATCGTCCACTCTCTTCGTGGCGAGGGCACCGTCGAGCACGACGAGCTCGGTCTTCGCTTCGACGTTGAAGAATTGTTCGTCTAATTGGTGATGCCGAGTCACTGCAGCGCGCCTTCAACCACCACTGTGACGGGATTTATACGTATCCACGACCTGGAGCGATGGCATCCCTGCCATCGCCATCCGAAGGCGTCGAGAACAGAATGTATGGCATCCCTCGTAAGACATTGGATGTTGTCGAGCACCTCGAAACTGACAGTGCTCAGCGCCTGGCGGCGCTCCGATAGCAAGGATGCTATCGGCTCCAATCAGCGATTTGCACCAGCCCGCCCCTCGAGATACAATCGATCTCCACTTAAACTGCGACACTCGTAGTCCAACCCGTCGTCCGATGCGAAAGCAGCGATGCGAAACGTCGATGGCAAATACAGCGGCTGCTTAAAGCGCACCGAAAGTTCAAGATCTTCTGTGGGAGCGTGGTCCGACATGGCCGCCCAGCACCTGGCGAGGGTCCACATTCCGTGGATGATGGGCTTTCGAAAGCCGAAGGGCTTTGCCGTAAGCGGATGGAGGTGAATCGGATTGTAGTCCTTGCAGATCGCGGAGTAACGCCGGCCCAGGTCCGCCGGCGCCTCTTCGACGACGGAGATCACCGCTCCCGCCGGCTCGCCGGGCGGTGGTGGCTCGCGGTGTTTCTTCTGTCGTTTCACGAGTTCGCTCTTGTCACCTCGCGACAGGGCCCACAGCTCACTTCGCCACACCACGTCGCCACCTGCGACGAGTTCGGTGCTGATGGCACATCGCACGCCCAGACGCTCATCCCACTCCCAGCCCGAAATCGAACAGTGAAGGTCGAAGCGCTCTCCGTCCTCGATGGGACGAACCTGCTCGATTCTATTCTCCAGATGCACGAGCCCCATCGCCGGCAGCGGAAAGTCACGATGGGCGATAATGGAGGCGTGAAGAGGCGTCGCCAGCACCTGAGGATAGGTGGGCGGAAGCAGTCCGTCGTCGACGATCCTGGCGATCCGCCGGTAGCGCTCGAGCGTTTCCGCGTCGACGCTCACGTCGTCGGCTCGGGCCGTCAGCTCCGGCGGCTTCACCGACGGTGTGGGCGCCTTGCGACGACGAAGCGCCGCTTTTACGTATAACCGCTTCAGATCCGGGAGTGCGTCGAATCGCAGCTCTTCACTCATCGCCGACCTCCCACAACACCTCGTTTCGCCACTCTTCGGGCCAGGGAGCCCCGCGATTCCCCGGGATTTCACGCCCGTCGACGGAGACGGCGAAATTTCCGACGTCTCCGAAGGCACGCTCCTCGTTGACCTTCCCCTCGCGCTTTCGCATGGGCACTCGCTCCGCGCCGCGCTGGATTTCCACCACCTCATGGGGACCGGGACGAAGATCGACGAGCTTTCCCTTTCGCTTCTCGTTCATCAATTGTTCTTCATTTCCGATGGGATCGGCTACGGTCTTCGCCTTCAACGTCCACACCAGAAGTGACGTCGGATCCCTATCTCCGAATTCCTTCACCAGTAGGTCGGCGTGGCCGAAGAAAGTCTTGCCGATATCGTTTTGATTCACCGGCCCTGCCATCAGGCACAACCCGGCCAGCAGATCGCAGTCGTCGGGAAGCTCCGTGACGCCCATAATCTCCGCCACCAATCCGCTCCGCGCCGCGGCGGCTCCCACGGCACGCACGGCCTGCTCCCAGTCCAGCCCTTCTTGCTCGACCTCCGACCGAGAAAGCCCACCGATATAGATGCGCTGGCCGGCCAGCCCGAATGCCTTTCGCCCCTTCTCTGCAGCTCTGCTAAAGGCCTTCATCAGCGGCCAATCCACCCACTTCGGGATATTGGGGATCACCCGGTCCGAGACCTCGTCGAGCATCTCGCGCACCTCGCGCAATCGCTCCTTTCCGTTCGGCGTGAGCACGTCGATGCGCTCCATGAGCAACAACTCCTTGGCTCGCTCCCGGTCACAGCCCGTCCAATGAGAAAAGGCGTTATATGCCGCCCTTCCAGCCTGCACGGTGAGTTCGTCGGGCACCCGAATCTCCTGACGCTGGCGGTACTCCTCGGGGGCCTTGTCGTCCTGATTTACCCCGGGCTGAATTCGTTCGCTTCGAAAGGCCATCATATTGGCCCCCAATTTGCGGCTCAGCTCGTCGTCGAAGTCGATCTCCTCGCCATCTACCGCCGCCCCGACCTGGGTGACCAGAGCGATGCGCCATCCCTCGGCGCGCTGCTTCGCGCTCAGGCCGCAGAACTCCTCGATGGCCCGTATCGCCGTCTTATTCTCCTGGCGCTGCTCTCCACAAAAGGGCGCCGAAAATACCTGTGCTCTACGCTGCCCGTTGGAGGCGATCACCGCCGCCCGTTCCATGGCGTCTGCGAGGACTCCTACATGCAATTGCTGCAGATAGCCCACGGTGGGGATATCGTCTTCATGAAAGACCTTCTTTCGAAACAGACGCCGCGGTACGGTCAATAGACTCAACACCGGCTTGTGACCGATAATGGTCAACAGCATCGTAAACGCCGTACGATAGGGGCGACTCAGCACCACATGGGTATGCGTAGCTCCGTCGAGCACCGGCGCCTGGCGCCCATCCAAGCGTTCCAGAAATTCCCCCAGCCGCTTCGAGTCCCGAGGACCGAAGGTGATCTGGCGATGTCCCCGAAAATTGGTGGACTGGCGGGCCTTCATAATCCCCAGTGACGACTCCTCGAAGAGCTCTGCCTCCGTCACCTCCATGGGCTCACCGAAAGCGGTGGGCCGCTCCATCGACAATAGCTCGAGCGCCCTGTCGGCCTCCTCGAGGCTCAACCCCACACGCTCCCGATATCCCACGGGCGTCGCCGAATCCAGATAATTGGGCATCGAATACCGGGTCTTCTTTTCGCCATCTGTGGCGAACTTCGCCTGACGCCGCACCCGCTGCCCTTGCGGCGGAGGCTCGATCGGCACGGGTACCACCCGTTTTTGACGCACATCCCTCAGCGCCTCTTCCCCTGCAATTTGCTCTTCCTTCTGTATGGACATGGCGACCCCTTATCGTGGATTTCGACACCAAC
>SLPW01000379.1 GCA_007131755.1 Myxococcales bacterium
TCAACGGCTGAAGCAATTGGCCGAAACGAACCGAGAGAAACAGCAATTGCTGGATTCGTTGCGCGAGGCAGACCGCCAAAAAGACGAGTTCCTGGCCACCCTTGCCCATGAACTGCGCAATCCCCTCGCCACCATCTCCAACGCCCTCTATCTCTTGGAATTAATGGACGTCGATGCCTCAACCCTGGAGGAAAACCGCAGCATGATGCAGCGCCAGGTGCAACATCTCGTCCAGATCGTCGATGATCTGCTCGACATCTCGCGCATCGTTGAGGGCAAGATTCGACTTCGAAAGCAACCCACCGAGCTACAATTCATCATCGACTCCGCCGTGGAAATGGTGGCGCCCTTGATGGAGTCCAAGGACCATGATCTTCGAATCTCCATAGACCCGGATCTGCCGAAGCTGAACGTAGACCCGACTCGAATCTCCCAGGTGGTGGGAAATCTCTTGACCAACGCCGCCAAATATACCTCGCAGGGCGGCCACATCACCCTCAGCGTGGAGCGATATGGCCAGGAGGTGGTCATTACCGTCAAAGACGATGGCATCGGCATCGCCCCGGACCAACTATCGGAGATCTTCGAGCTCTTCGCCCAGGCCGATCGCTCCACCGACAAGGCCCACGGAGGCATCGGCGTCGGCCTGACGCTGGCCAAGAGTCTGGTGGAGCTCCACGACGGCCACATCGAGGCCCACAGCCCCGGCAAGGATGAGGGAAGCAAATTCGTGGTGCGCCTTCCCGTCGAGGCCATCGACGCCGAGCAAGAATCGCGCCGTGTCGACGAGCCGAAAGACGAACCACGGGCCGACACAGATCAGCGAATTCTCGTCGTCGACGACAACGAGGACGCCGCCACCACCCTCGGCCTCTTGCTCGAACTCAATGGTTACGAAGTAGAGGTCGCCCACGATGGCCCGACAGCTCTCGAAACGGCTGCTGACTTCGCTCCGGACCTGATCTTCCTCGATCTCGGCATGCCCGGAATGGACGGCTACGAGGTGGCCCGCAAATTGTCCGAAGATGAACCCTCTCACCGCGCTACCCTGGTGGCCCTCACCGGCTGGAGCCAGCCCGAGGACCGCCGCCGCACCGAAGAGGCGGGGTTCGACTACCACTTCGTCAAACCCCTGGACCCCCTGCGCCTCGAGCAGCTCTTGGTGACCCTTCGCTGAGCGCGCCTGTGCACTCACTCACCAGTTGTAGATCGAATACCCCAAAATGACGTCCACCGACCGATAGGTGCTCGACGACGGCTCCACAACGGCGCCCAGAGAGCCCTCGTGGCGATATTGGAGGGTGAGGTCGAAGCGATGGCGCTCGCCAGGGGCGATGGAGCCACCAAGCACCGCCGTATAATGAGATAGGGTCGGCGAGTGAATCAGCGCCGTCAGATCGACGTAATCGGGGCGTGTGCCGGCGCCGAATCCTGCGCGCACCGAAGTGTGATCGTCGAAATAATATCCCAACAACCCCATAGCGGCGTGGTCGACACCGCCGTCGTCATCGATGCTCAAGTAGTATCGCCCGTTCGCCACCAGGGGACCGACATAATAGGTCAGCGAGGGGTTGATGATATTGGCTCCTCCCTGACGAAAGTGCATGCGCCACAGGCGAAGACCGGGCTCAAGACCCACGTCATGACTCCAGGCGGCCTCGGCATAGCCACTCCACAGCGGAGAAAAATGAGGGTCGAAATAGATCCCCGCTCCGGTGCCAACGCGAACCCCGGAGCCGAGCTGACGTCCCAGGGCGACGTTCAGTCCGTGATCGCGAAGCGATTGGCCGTCGTCGAAACCCCGAGTGATCTGGTGATAGCTCAACGCAAGGGAGGTCTCGGCCTCTACGCCGGCCGTCACTCGCAGATAGTGGCCGTTCGCCCCGTCGATGACGGCGGAATATCCGGGCTCCAGACGAAGAAATCGCTGTCGACGCTCGGCGTCCTGCAACGCGCTCAGGGCATCACATCCACGGCGATCTCCGAGCTCGCATCCCCTCTGATAGGAGTCTTGAGCCGACCGAACTTCGCCGGACTGCACCTGTGCGTGCCCCAGATTGGTCCAGGCCGTCGCGTCTTCCTCCTGATCGCTGAGATAGAGAGCATATTCAGTGGCCGCCTCGGCGTATTCTCCACTCCATAAGACCAGGTCGGCGTGAAGGCGCTTGACCTCCGCCGTATCGCGCGTCTCGTCCGGAAGCTTCGACAGCGTCGCGATGGCCTGCTCATAATCTCCGCCGTGACCGATCAGTCGCGCGCTGAAGACGAGGGCCTCCTCGTTGTCCGGCGCCACCTCGACGACGCGCATCGCCCACTGAACGGCGTCCTCCACACGTTCCTGCGCATAGAGGGCGCGGGCCAACTCCAGCTTGACCTCTTCGTCGTCGGGGCGAAGCTCAAGACAGCTTCGCGCCGCCTCTTCGGCTGCCGAAAATTCACCGTCGATACGTAGATCTCGCATCACTTCACAGACATCGACCTCGTCTTGCGCCCACACCAGACTCCCCGGAGCACAAAGGGCCACCATCCATCCCAACACAATCAGCGTCTTCTTTTTCATGGCCGGTTCTCCGTCGTCGCTGCTTGCGGCTGTTTGCCGTGTCCTCGACGCTCGATCTCACCCCAACCGCGACGGCCCATGGCCAACTCGAATAGTCCGCGCAGTCGAAAAAAGAGCGTCATCTGCCGGTAGCCCAGATTCTCCAGCACCGCCACCAGCAGCATCTTCGCGCCGGCGCTGTCGCGCTCGCCGGAGCGATAGGTCCACCGATCGGCGCTGACGCTGGCCAGAGTGATGATGATGCCCCACAAAAAGGCCACCACGAAGAAGGCCACCGCAAATCTCGGATCTGCAAAGCCGAACAGAATCGCCAGGATGAACCAGCAATAACCCAGCACCTCGAAGACCGGACCCAACAATTCGAAGATGATGAATAGGGGCATCACGATCATGCCCGCCAATCCGTAGCGACGCCGTCCCACCAGGGCGCGATGCTTCCACAACGTCTGCGCCAACCCGCGATGCCAGCGCGCCCGTTGCCCCGCCAGACCGCTCAGATCTTCGGGCACCTCCGTATAGGCGATGGGCTCCGACAGTTGAACGACCCGACCTTTATGCTTGTCTTTATATCGATGCAGCTTGACCACAAGCTCCATATCCTCGGCCACCGTCGATGCGTCGTAGCCTCCGACTTCACATACCGCCTGGCGAGAGAAGAGCCCGAAAGCACCGGAGATGATCAGATTTCCTCCCAGGCGATTCAGCCCCAGGCGACCGAAGACGAAGGCCCGCACGTATTCGATCTGCTGGAAACGAGCCAGCCAGGAATCGGGGGCTCCCACTTCCTGGACGATTCCATTTTCGATCTCGCAGCCATTGGCCACCCGAATCGTTCCTCCCACGGCGACGACGTTCTTCGGATCGTGGATGAAGGGCTCCACCATGCGCAGCAGGGCATCGCGGGTGACCACCGTATCGGCGTCGATGCTGCAAAAGATCGGCGTGCGACAGGCGTTGATGCCGGCGTTGAGGGCGTCCGCCTTTCCTCCCTTTTCCTTGTCCAATACCCAGATATTTTCGCTGGAGGCGGAGCGATACAGACCTCTGATGGGCGCCGTATCGATGGACTGGCGCATGGGACGGGCCTTTGGCTCCAGGGAAAAGGCCTCTTTTAGGCGCTCCAGGGTCTCGTCGGTACTCCCGTCATTGATGATCAAGATCTCCACGTCCGGGTAGTCCAGCTGCAACAAGCCGCGCACCGTGTCCACCACATGGATCTGCTCGTTATGAGCCGGCACCAGGATCGTGATCGGCGGCGTGCTATCTTCCAATAATATCGTCGCATCGAGCTCGGGTAGTCGCTTCGCCTGGTGGCGGGCGATCTCGATGACCGCCAATACGATTAACACCGTATAAAAGGTCTGAAGCCCCACGAAATAGGTCAACACTCCGCTATCGACGAGCGAAGAAAATTGGGCAAAATCCATCTCTCATTTACTCCTGAAGAGCGACGCTCCTATCGCGTCGCCACATCCTCAACCATTTGCATGGACGCGTCGCGCCCTGGCACGGCCTCTCGACTCTGACCATCTTCTCTTTCCCCGCTCTCCTCCATGGGCTCCAGAAAATCATCGAGTTCGGCGCCGAGCTCGGCCATCGCCCAGTGGGCGTTTTCGCGCACCCAGAATTCCTCGTCACTGCAGGCCTTCTTCAACTTCTCCACATCATCGCGATTGCCGATGATTCCCAATCCCTGCGCAGCCCGCGCCCGCACCTGCCAGCAAGCATCGGCGAGCAGGGTGCGCAGAATTTCTCTCCCCGACTCACCATCGAGCGACGCCGCAATACGGGCGGCACCGATACGCCTCTCCATCTCCTCTTCTGAGGCCAATTCCTTCACACGCTCCCCGACGCCTTCGATGCCTCGTTGGACCGCTACCTCCAGCAGCACCGCCCGGACCCGATCGCACCAGCCTGACTGATCTTCGGCCACCAGCTTCTGCAGCTCGGCCTCCGGAAGTTCTCGAAAAATGCTATAAAAGGGCTGCTCCATGATACGCCGCTCAATGAAGACTCCCTCCAGGGCGCGCCCCACGTCGGCGCCCCGTCCCTCATGGCGAGCGAGAATATGGGCGGCCAGGATCCGAAATCGGTGATCCTCGTCGTCACCGACAGCCTCGGCGATGGCCTGGCAATCCTCTTCGTTGGCGAAGAGATAGAGCCGGCGAATGGCCTCCATGCGCCGCCTCGCAGACTCACTTCGCAGGGCATCACGGGTCTGCTCGCCGAACCCGAACTCATCCCACACGCGCTGCGCCATCTCGCGGTGGCCGCTCTGCCCCAGCTCCACCAGGGCCTTTCGCAACGCCCTGGACCTCGTTGCTTCTCCTCCCAGCCGCTTCCGGAGCTCTTCTTCGTCGCCCTCTTCCAATAGACGAACCAATTGACGGCGGCGCTTCTCATCGCGCTCACGCCGCATCGTCTGCCACGACAACGTCCCCAGCATGGCCCCGATGACCCCCACCTCCACTGAGATCAAGATCAGCAATACTCGATACCCCGAATGTCCCCACAGA
>SLPW01000281.1 GCA_007131755.1 Myxococcales bacterium
GGCTGGAAGACGTTGTGGAAAGGTTTTCGCAAGTTACGCCAGCGGCACCAGGGCTACTTGATGGCCCTGCGGAGATCTGGGCAACGTTGAGGCCCCGGCCCTCGCCCAGGCCCGTCCTTGGGTTTTGTTTTTTCCCGTTTGTTGCTCCTCCCTCCCGGATTAGGTGTGGTCCCAACCTTATTCGTCGACGCGAAGCAACATCGGGCCAGGGCCAGGGACCGGGCCGGGGCCAGGGGGGACCGACCACATTGAGTAATACAACCGATCAAGGTGGATCACACCCGGCGCGACCCGAATTTGCCGAGGACCGGGTCAGGGTCCGGAAATAGGGTAAATGAAAACGATGGCTGCGAAGGTTTCAAACCAGTCCAGGAGTGTTCCGACGAAGGCTTCCGGGCTTTGGTGGTGGACGAAGTCCCGATGTGGCGTGGATATCTGAGGCGACTACGTTTTTGCCCTGCCGCAGTCGGTGTCTAACAAATGTTAGTTAGCCTCAGTCAGCGTTCACCGCTGCAATGATATGCCTTTTGGATGATGGAGGAGTCTGATGAAGAGGACCTTGATGGCCCTTTTTGTGGTAACCCTTGTCATGAGCGTCGCGGCACCGGCGGCGGCTCAGGAGCAAGATGAGCCAGAGGTGCAAGATGAGCGCACCATCCAGATCTCGGGCACCGCCGAGCTCGGGGCCGTCCGCTCCCTGGCCCACACGATTCAGATCGGTGAGGACGGCTATCGCTTCGACTACGTGCAGGAAGGGGGGCAGGAGTTATTTTTGCCCTTCTCGCGCTTCGAGGTCGACGCCCTGGTCAGTGAGCGCCACGAGGTCGCGCTCTTATATCAACCCCTTACGTTGACGACGCGCACCAGGGTAGATCGCGACGGAGGGATCCTGATCGACGATATTACCTTCGCCGACGACACCCCGCTGGATCTGCAATACGGCTTCGACTTCTACCGGGGCACCTACCGCTACCGCATCGTCAATCGCGACGATCTTCAGTTTTCATTGGGCGGGGCGCTGCAGATTCGCAACGCATCCATCATCTTCGATGGCTTTCGCGAAGACGAGCAGGGTCGCCTCGTAGAGGCCCGGGCGATTACCCAAGATCTGGGGCCGGTGCCGGTGATCTCCACCTCGTTTCGCCGTAGCTGGGCAAACGGCTTCTTCCTCGAGGCCTCGGCCGACGGCTTCTACGCCCCGGTGCGCTATCTGAACGTACGCGACGTCGACGTCATCGGGTGGCTCTATGACGTGGCCCTGAGAGCAGGCACCCCGTTTTATAATGACAGCGAGTTCTACCTGAGCCTGCGGTTTTTGGGGGGCGGCGCTGATGGCACCTCCGGGGAGCGCACCCGCTGGACACAGAGCCGCGCTGATCCGCGCTATACCTGGAACAACCTCAACCTCGCCGCGCTGACCGTGGGCGTTCGTCTGTGAGCGCCCCGGTGGCGGTCGGGCTGCGTAAGCGATGTGGTATTGCCTGCCCACTGGATACGGATCCACTTTCGGACCCGAAAATAAGGGTTTCGGAGACGATAGCGTCGTCGCTATCGGCAGTCATTGCGGCGGACTGCGGAGGACTGTCGATGCGCGGAAGCACATCGTCGCTTTTGCTCGTGGTCTTATGAGCTTTCTGATCCGGGGCTGGCAGGGCTGGTCGGCGAGTGCACTGGATTGTAGAATTTTCCCCCGGATTTCGCGAGGTCACTTCCATTTGAGGAACCGCGATGATTCCACATCGGATCGACATCACCGAAGTCGACGTCAGCCGGGTACGGCCCCTTCGCACCGAGGTGCTTCGCCCCTGGTTCGACGACGACAAACTGCTCGAATACGACGGCGACGATGGCGAGGGCGCCCATCACTTCGCGGCCATCGACACGGGCGACGGGCGCATCGTCGGCGTCGTCAGCTACCTTTGCGAGCCACTTCCCGTCGAGGGCGAATCCGCCGATATTCGCCTTCGCGGGATGGCCATCGCCGACAAGTTGCAACGCCAGGGCGTAGGCTCCCATCTGTTGTCGACGACACTGCCGAAGGTGGCCCTATACCACCCGGGCGCCCGGGTCTGGGCGGCGGCACGAGTTTCGGTGACCGAATTCTACGCCCGACACGGCTTCGAACCCGTCGGCCCCCGCTACGAGATGCCGTCGGTGGGTCCTCATCAGAGAATGGTCCGCGATCTTCCCACGGTCCTCGCCTGACCAACTCTTCGACGTCGCCTGCACCGGGCAAGAGCATCCGTCCGGGTGGGGCGACAGGCGGAGGTGGTCGATGAGAAAATCCCGAGAAATCGGACCGAGGTAAGGGCGAAGCCTTGATATGGTGGGGATATCCGAGGGGATGTTCGATGAAATTTACACCCAGAAATGGTGTGGTTTACGGGGTCGGAAATTCGGCGTGCAGCAAGGCGAGATTTACAGCGGAATCCGAGTTGATTTCGACCCGGGTGAGGTGTCTTCGACGGTGACGGGGGGCCGATGTAGCCGATGAGAGCGAGCATCGGGTCGGTCAAGGCGGAGTGGTGCGCTGCGAAGCGGAACGCTTCGTCGAGGCGTACGGGAGGTGTGAGTGTGGGGCCGGAGTGGCCGCATTCAGCCCAGGGAGCGCTCCAATTCGAAGATCCCTGGCTCGTCGTCATCGGGTGGTTTGCAGCGGATAGGGGCGCATCGTCTCAGTTGGACGGTGCCGCAGGGGAAGGTGGCTCGTACATGGTGGTGATGGACGGTGGAGGGTGGATGAGGCGATCGGGGTCGTCGGTGATGTGTCGAGCGTCGCACGCCGGCCACCGCCATCGAAGGCAGCCCTCAAATGGTAGTTTGCGCCGTCGTGCAGGTGCCTAAAATAGAAGGACTTGGGAAAACTACGAGCATTGTTTGGCCCATTGGTCGCCATCGGTAATCCATTCCGGTGCCGGTTTACAGTGAACTGGTGTCCTGTGTAGTCTCGGAGCATCTCCCTGATTTCTGCACAGTCTTTTTGACCGGATGGGTCTCCGGTGCGAATGAACGCAACCCTCGGGCGAACAAAATGCGAAAAGTTTTCGGTGCTCTTCTCTGCATTGCTGCCAACGCCGTCCCGTTGGTAGGAGTCACGCATTTCGGGTGGCAACCGGCTATGGTGCTTCTGATCTACTGGCTCGAGTTTGCCGTGCTCGGGTTTTTCAGTATTCCAAGAATCCTGGGTGCCCGCGGAAAAGACAACTACGATGATCTTCCGTCGATGCGCCTCAACGGCAGACCCGTGCGGTCATTAATCGGTACTTCGCCGGGTATACTGGTCTTCTCGTTTGTCTTTAGGTTCGGTTTTGCGTGGGTGATTTATGGGGCCTTCGTGTTGGTGTTCGTCTTTGCCGTCGATCAGGCGCTGGAGTTGTCGGAACTTCCCGTAAAAGCACTGGTGATCGGCCTGGGCGCATTCGTCGTATTTCACCTCATCGACTACCGGATGAATTTCATCGCCGGCGGACAGAGGGAGCGCACCGGCCCGGTCCGCCAGTTCATCAATCCGATCATCCAGATTATGCCGCTTCATGTCGCCATCATCTTCGGAGGGATGATCGGCGCAACCATAGGGGAAGACACAGCCAATGGAGAGGGGATTTCGATGGGGGTGATTATCGTGCTGGTGGTGGTGAAAACGATCGTCGATTTGGTGCGCACGTTGCGGGATGGAGGACACCACGGCGACTTGGAGATAGCCGAGAGATAGCGGAGCGAGGTAAGCGCGAAGCCTTGATGTGGCGGGGGTATCCAAGGGGATGTTCGATGAAATCCGTGGGCCGTGTCGCGTTGAGGCCCGCACGGATCTCATAGAATAGCACTCGATTGATGAGGCTCTGCCAACAGCATCTACCCTGCGACGCAAAGTCACGAACGTGGCTGACCCCAAACCGTCGATCCCCGCCCCCACTGCTTCTCAGGCCATCTCGAAGTCGGCAAAATCAAAGCCGGGGACGACGATGCAGGCCACCAGGGTATAGCCCGCCGGTCCGCCCAGCGAGCGCGCAGCCTGCCAGTGGTCGGCGGGCACCAGGACCTGCAGCCGGTCCTGGTGGCGGCAGCCCACGGTGAGCCTGCGGGCCTCCCCGTCGAGTTCTTCCTGAATCCGCAGCTCCAGGGGGTCTCCCAATTGGAAGAACCACAACTCGTCGGAGCAGACCCGGTGTAGCGCCGACTCCTGGTCGCCGGGCAAAAGATAGTAGATGGCCGTACCGGCGCTTCGGGGACCACAATGATTGGGCAGGGCCTCGGCGGGCAGTTGCAGATCGGAGCGCCAAGTCTCGCGATAGTAGCCGCCCTCCGGGTGGGGCGACAGTCGGAGGTGATCGATGAGAAAATCCAGCGGGGGAGGCTGTGTCATGGTCGATGGCGTAGTCGGAGTGGGAGCCAGATAAATGCGCTGGAGAGTGTATCATCTGGGAGAAAGAGGGGCCATCGAGCTTGCCGGCTGCGCAACCCCCTGACTTTCTTTGGTCGTCTTCGAGGATGGTGTCTTAATTCAGCCCCATGGCTATGGAAGAGAGAGACGACATCGACTTTCGTAAATACCCGGAGAAATACCGCTACTCCCCGGACGAAAAGGGTGTCTTTAAGGTCGAGCCCTACAAAGGCGAATTATTGCCGCTTTGGCGCTATCGCGACGAGGAAGCGGCACTCAAATCGAGTCGGGCCATTCGAAAAAAGTACGAGGAATACAGAGAAGAAAAAGATTTTGTGGGGATGGATATGGCGCGCAAATACCTGCAGATGGGCTTTACACGAGCCATGCGCTACGCGAAATATCCGGGGGGACGCAAATACGACGAAGATGGAGAGGTGCGCCGTCCGCAGGTGTGGGCAGACTCGCAGAAACGCGCTGCGGCGATTGTCTTTCGAGAACAGTGGAAGCGGGTTCGCGAAGATCCGGAATATCAGCGACTGAAGAATCTGCATCGAGAGCAGACCGGCGGCGACCCGGATTGATGGGCGGCCGGTCGGGCCCGCCACGGAGCTGCCTGTGGCTAATCGTTACAACGCCTTGAGCACAAGTTGATGGAGATGGATGCGAAGTTGAGGGCGGGCTGGA